>SKPY01000021.1 GCA_007119305.1 Nitriliruptorales bacterium | reverse complement strand
CCACCCCCCAGCTGCCGCGGCCGAGCTCTGCGCCGATCTCGTAGGCGGGCAGCGCCGCGGCGACCAGATCCAGGTCGACGGTGCTCACGGCTCCGCGGCGGGCCGCGGTCGACTGACAGCTCCCACCTGCGAGCGCGGTCCGGCGACCTTCCCGTCACCAGTGAACATCGCGGACGCAGGGGCTCGCTCCACGAGCGCTTCGGCCATCGTTGCCCCTTCCCTGTGCGGCCAGGAATCGACGAACGCTAGGAGCGGGGCCCAGGCGGCAGCGTTGGCTTCGGGGTCACGGGATGATGCATCTCCGTGACGGCAAGCCCTCGAGGTCTTGCACCTCCAAACTGTCTGGGGGCTGGTCCTCGGCGAGACATGCTCCTAACCCAGGATCGGGGCCGTCATATTAGCAGCGGCGCGTCCCTACGCGCGAGGCGAGTTCGGTACGTTCCCGAGCTGCGAGCGCCCGATCGTCTCTCCACTACACGAGGAAGCAGGGGGTTGTGCAGCCAATACTGCTTGGGCTAGGGTCCGCGCAAACCAACTTGTACTACTGCAGTAGGCGGCGATGGCGGCACCGGCCACGTACAAGGAGCTCGAGCAGCTGCTCCGTGAGCAGCTCGACGCGCTGACGCCGCACCAGCAGCGGCTCGCGCAGCGCATCCTCGGCGACCCGGAGGGCTGCGCCTTCCAGACGATCTCCCAGCTCGCAGCCTCCGTGGACGTCAACGAATCCACGGTCGTGCGGTTCGCCACCGCGATCGGGCTGCAGGGCTACCCCGAGCTGGCCGGCCTGTGCCAGCAGCGCTTGCGCGAGAAGGCCCAGCTCCTCGAGCGCTTCGAGGCGCTGGCCTACCTCGAGTCCGTGGAGGGCGGCCTGCTCGCCCGGGCTGCTGCGTTCGATCAGGCCAACATCGCCAGGACGTTCGCCAACATCGACACCGCCGCGTGGACGCGGGCGGTGGAGTGCCTGGGCGAGGCACGCAGCGTGCAGGTGGCCGGGCTGCGCAAGTCGTTCGCGCCGGCTGCGCTGTTCGCCTACCTGCTCGGCCTCACCCGTGACGGCGTGACCCACGTCGGCGCCGGCCAGACGAGCATGCCCGACGCCCTGCGGCTGCTCGGCCCGGGCGACGTGTTCGTGGGCGTGTCGATCCACCGCTACGTGCGCGAGACGGTGCGTGCCGTCGAGTTCGCCCAGTGCCACGGCGCCACCACGATCGCGCTCACCGACAACCCCTCCTCGCCGCTCGTCCCGCACGCCGACATCACCTTCTACGTCGACGTGGCGGGGGCGTCGGTGCTGCGCTCGGTCACCGGCGTCGTGAGCCTCGTCCAGGCGCTCGCGAGCGCGGTTGCGGTGGCACGCGGCGCGCACAGCCGCGAGTCGCTGCTGCTCGAGGAGGAGCTGCTCGCCGAGTTCGAGGTCTACGTCGCCCCCCCGGAGGAGTACGCCGAGTCCGGCACGCCGGCCGCTGCCGGCACCCGCTCGCGTGCCGCCCGGGCCTCGGCGCCGTCGACCGCCACGCTGAAGCCAGCCGAGGGACGACGTCGATGACGACGCAACGGTTCGCAATGATCGCCCGCGACGGCGCGGTGTGCCATGTGCGGCTCAACCGCCCCGAGCGCCTCAACGCGGTGTCCGAGGAGCTCTACAGCGACCTCGAGGCGGCGCTGCTCGCGGCGGGCGGGGACCCGCAGGTCCGGGCGGTGCTGCTCGCCGGCGAGGGCCGCGCGTTCTGCGCGGGCGCGGACCTGAAGGCGCACGCCGAGCGGGAGCGCACCGCGAGCGAGCGGCGCGCCTACGTGTGGGCGGGCCAGCGTGTCTGCCGGCTCCTGCAGCGCATGCCGCAGCCCGTCGTGGTCGCCGTGCAGGGCTATGCGATCGGCGCAGGCGCAGAGCTCGCGCTGTCTGGCGACGTCGTCGTGTGCGCCGAGGACGCGCAGCTCCGGCTGCCCGAGGTCGGGCTCGGCACGTTCGTCGGTGGGGGCGTCAGCCAGCGTCTCCCCCTGCTCGTCGGCCAGCTGCGGGCCAAGCGCCTGCTGCTGCTCGGCGAGCCGCTGTCGGGCTCCGAGGCCGTCACCTGGGGCCTTGCCACCGAAGCCGTGCCGGCCGATCGCCTCGCGGCGCGCGCTGCAGAGCTCGCGCGGCAGCTCGCCGACCTGCCGGCGCAATCGGTGCAGCTCGCGAAGGAAGGGCTGCACCGGGCCGGCTCGACCTCCCTGGACGAGGCGCTCGTGTTCGAAGCCGAGGGGCTGCTCGCCTGCATGGGCTCCGACGACTGGACGAGCGGGGTCGCAGCGTTCGCCGCCGCTGACCGCGACCGCGAGGCGCCCGATGCCTGACCCGATCGCCGCCCTGCTCGACCCCGGCAGCGTCGCGGTGGTCGGCGCGTCGAACAACCCCTTGAAGCGTGGCTACCAGGCCATCCGCCAGCTGCTCGCCGACGGGTTCCCGCATCCCATCTACCCGGTGAACCCGCGTGAGCAGGAGGTGCTCGGCCTGCCCGCGTACCCGTCGCTGGCCGCCATCGACGGGCCCGTCGACCTCGCGCTCGTCGTCACCCCGGCCGAGGGCGTGCCTGACCTCCTCGCCGAGGCGGGGGCCAAGGGGGTGGCGGCGGCGGTGGTCATCGCCGTCGGCTTCGGCGAGACGGGGCAGGCCGGCCGCGCCCTGGAGGACCGCGTGGCCGCCACGGCCCACGCGCACGGGCTCGCGCTGGTAGGTCCCAACACCAACGGCATCTTCAACCTGCCCGCGCGCCTCAACCTCGTGGGGGCGGCCGACATCCCCGCCGGCCCGATCGCGCTCGTGTGCCAGAGCGGGAACATGGGTCTGTCGCTGTTCACCGAGACCGCCGGCGAGACCGACCTCGGGTTCTCCGTATACGTCGGGATCGGCAACGAGGCGGGTGTGCGCTTCCACGACGTGCTCGGCTACCTGCGCGACGACCCGCACACCGCGGCCGTGCTCCTGTACGCCGAGGGCTTCCGCGACGGCCGCGCGCTGCTCGCCGCGACGCGCGCGCTCGTCGCCGACAAGCCGGTAGTGGTCTACAAGGCGGGGCGCTCGGCGGCGGCGCGCCGCGCCGCGCTGTCGCACACCGGCGCGATCGCCGGAAGCCCCCGTATCGCCGACGCGGTGCTG
>SKPY01000496.1 GCA_007119305.1 Nitriliruptorales bacterium | reverse complement strand
GGCTGCTCGATGTGCCTCGGGATGAACCCCGACACGCTGGCGCCGGGTGAGCGCTGCGCGTCGACGTCGAACCGCAACTTCGAGGGCCGCCAGGGCAAGGGTGGGCGCACGCATCTCGTCTCGCCGGCGATGGCGGCCGCGGCGGCCATCCATGGCCACTTCGTCGACGTCCGCGAGCTGGAAGGGTAGCGCCATGGACCCGGTCACGGTGATCAGCGGGCGCATGCTCCCGCTCGACCGCGCCGACGTCGACACCGACCAGATCATGCCGAAGCAGTTCTTGAAGCGCGTCGAGCGCACGGGCTTCGGCGCGTTCGTGTTCCACGACTGGCGCGAGGACCCCGGCTTCGTGCTCAACGATCCGCGCTACGCGGGCGCGAACGTGCTCGTGACGGGGCCGAACTTCGGCTGCGGCTCGAGCCGTGAGCACGCGCCCTGGGGGCTGCAGCAGTACGGGTTCGAGGCGGTCGTCGCGCCGAGCTTCGCCGACATCTTCCGCAACAACTGCGCCAAGATCGGTCTGCTGTGCGTCGAGCTGCCAGCGGACACGTGCAAGGACCTGATCCGGCTGGCGACCGAGGACCCGCAGGCGCAGGTGCGCATCGACCTGCCCGAGGAGACCGTCGAGACCGCGCTCGGCGTGGAGCGCTTCGCGATCGACGGCCACACCAAGCACATGCTCGTCGAGGGCCTCGACCCGATCGGTCTCACGCTCTCGCGCGAGGCGGACATCGTCGCGTTCGAGCAGACGCGGCCCGCCTGGCTGCCCGCGACCAGCCCACGGGCGTGAACCGCCCGCGGCCACAAGCCCGCGTCAGAGTCCATCCCTCGCGCGGCTCAGCCGCCCTGGGTCTGCTCCGCCGGCGCCGAGAACGCAAGGCGGGGTGGGTCGGGGGTGGCGGGTCTGCCGGGGGATGCGGCGTCGGCGCTGCAAGCTCGGGCGGGTGGGGCGGCTGTGGCGGCTGGGTGCGGGAGGATGCCGCGTCGGCGCTGCAAGCTCGGGCGGGTGGGGCGGCTGTGGCGGCTGGGGTGCGGGAGGATGCCGCGTCGGCACCACAAACGGGCCCTCGGCGGGGTTCAGCGCGGGGCGCCCTCGCCGACGAGGCGCCACGCCGCCGGCAGGAGCGCGCCGGCCAGCGCGGCCTTGACGGCGTCGCCGACGAGGAACGGCACGAGGCCGAGCATGAGCGCCTCGCCCAGGCCGACGCCGAGCGTCACTCCGAGCCAGGGCACCCCGAACGCGTAGATGACGAGCGAGCCCAGGGCGTACGTGCCGACCGTGCCGAGCACCTTGCGGTCGCTGCCGCGGCGCGCGAGGTGGCCCACGACCCATGCCGCGGCGACGAAACCCGCGAGGTAGCCGCCGGTCGCACCGAGCGCGACCTGCGGGCCGCTCGCACCCTCGGCGTAGAAGGGCAGGCCCACGAGGCCGAGCAGGACGTACAGGCCCATCGACGCGACCCCGCGCGCCGGGCCGAGCGCTGCGGCCACGAGCAGCACCGCGAACGTCTGGCCCGAGATCGGCACGGGGGTGAACGGCAGCGGCACGAACACCTGCGCGGCGGCGGCGGTGAGCAGGGCCCCGCCGGTCACGAGCAGACCGTCGCGGGCGGTCACCTGTGGGATCCGGTCGGCGAGGACGGGGCGTGGCGCGACGAACGGCGTCGACGTCATGCTGGGGGCCTCCTTGGACGGGCGCACCGGGACGGCTGGACGCTACCAGGGCAGCGGCCGGCGGCGGGAAGCATACTGCAGCGCCTTCTGCCTGGGGGCCGCAGCGCCGAGGTGGCCTGGGCACCGCCGCGGACCGGCCTGGGCATTGCGGCGTCGCAGCCGCCTGGAGCCACCACCTGGGGCGCAGCCCCCGATTGCGGACGTGTCTTGACCGCAACTGCGGCTACCCTGCTGCGTGATGCGCTGCATGTCGCTCGCCCAGGCCCGTCGGGTGGCCTTGGCCTGTCAGGGCTTCACGGACCCGGCGCCCCGTGGGCGGGTCGACGTGCGCCACCTGCGGCGGGTCATCGCGCGGGTCGATCTCATCCAGATCGACTCGGTCAACGTGCTCGAGCGAGCGCACTACCTGCCAGCCCTCAGCCGCCTGGGCCCCTACCCGCGGGGGCTGCTCGACGACCTCACCTACCGGCGCGGCGAGCTGTTCGAGTACTGGGGGCACGAGGCGAGTCTCGTGCCCGTGGCCGACCAGCCGCTGTACCGGGGCCGCATGGCCCGCATGGCGCAGCCCAGCAACCGCGAGCGTAGGCTCATCGACTCCGGCCTGGTCGCCGCGGTCGAAGCCGAGGTCGCCGAGCGGGGACCCCTGCTCGCGTCCGAGGTGCACCCCCCACGCAACGGCCGGGGTCCGTGGTGGGACTGGCACGACGGTAAGGTCGCCTGCGAGTACCTGCTCGCCAGCGGCAGGTTCGCGGTGGCGGCACGGCGCAACTTCGCGCGCGTGTACGACCTCGCCGAGCGGGTGCTGCCGGCAGAAGTCCTGGCCCGTCCCACGCCTGCTCCCGACGCCGCGCTGCGGATGCTGCTCGCCAAGGCGGCGCGGGCCCTCGGGGTCGCCACCCTGCCCGATCTCGCCGACTACCACCGGGTACGCCGTCCCGTGGCGCGGCCTCTGGTCGCTGACCTCGTCGCCGACGGGGTGCTCGAGCCGGTGACGGTGGAGGGCTGGTCCGAACCCGCCTACCTGCATGCCGAGGCGCGTCTGCCCCGGCGGGTCGACGCGCGTGCGCTGCTCGCGCCGTTCGACCCGCTGGTGTGGTTCCGGCCCCGCGCCGAGCGCCTGTTCGGCTTCCGCTACCGCGTGGAGATCTACGTCCCGGCCGCGCAGCGCGTGCACGGCTACTACGTCCTGCCGTTCCTGCTCGGCGACCGGCTCGTCGCCCGCGCCGACCTCAAGGCCGACCGCCAGGCAAGCCGCCTGCTCGTCCGCTCGGCCTGGCTCGAGCCCGGCCACGACCCCGTCGCCGTCGCCACCCCGCTCGCTGCCGAGCTGGCGTCGCTCGCCGGCTGGCTGGGCCTCGTTGACGTGGCCGTGGCAGAACGTGGCGACCTCGCCCCCGCGTTGCGCGCAGCTGCGCGTCGTGCCTGACCCCCGGACGCGGGCGGCGTGGGCGGCCGGGCAACGGT
>SKPY01000111.1 GCA_007119305.1 Nitriliruptorales bacterium | reverse complement strand
GGGGGGGTGATCGAGGCGGAGGTGGATGAGGCGGCTGCCCCCGTTGGTCACGCGCGGACCCCGCACCAGCGCACGAGCAGGCCGGCGATGACCCTGGTGACCGACATGACCGATTCGAGGTCGACGAACTCGTCGATGCCATGCCAGTTCACCCCGTGCGGTCCGTAGCAGACCGACGGGATACCGAACGCCGTGGCGAAGCGGTTGTCAAGGCCGGCAGCGGAGGCCATCCGCTCCGCTGGCAGCCCCTCGTCACCGAGGACCGCTTCCAGCTCTGCGATGAACGGCACATCAGGGTCCTGCAGCCACGGCTCCGTCCGCCAGCCGAACCACTCGACCGTGGGCGGGTGCTCGGACAGCCAGGGGTCGTCTGCGGCCACGGCCCGGATCCGCTCCTCGACCTCGGCGCGCAGCCCGGCCTCGTCCTGCGGGGGGATGAAGGAGATCCGGCATTCGAGGGTCGCGCTGCCGGCCACGGTTGACACCCAGTCGCCGGCTTCCATGTGCCCGCGGTTGAGGTTGACCGCACGTCCACCCCATGCGGCGAAGAACGGGTCGTCGTAGCGCTCCCAGCGCTCGATCTCGAGGTCTTCCAGGGCCTGGTAGATCGGGAGCATCTTGCCGATCGCGTTCACGCCGTCCTGCGTCTTTGCCGCGTGGGCGGTCTTGCCCACGACCCGAACACGGAAGTAGTTGATCCCCGGGTGGGCGATGATCACCTTCTGGTCGAGCGGTTCCGGGATGAACAGCGCGTCAGCGCGGTGGCCTGCGTGCAGGGCCGCCAGGGTGCCGTGCCCCCCGCCGGCTTCCTCCTCGACCACGCTTTGCAGCAGCACCTCACCCTCGAGCTCGACACCCGCGTCGAGCACCGACTTGAGCGCGATGTAGTTGGCGATGAGGCCGGCTTTCATGTCGGCCGCGCCCCGCCCGTACAGACGCCTGCCTTCGCGGGTGCCACCCCAGGGATCGCGCGTCCACGCATCGACGGGCTCCGGCGACACGACGTCCACATGGCCGTTCAACGCCACTGAGCGGCCGCCGCGGCCGGGCAGGCGGGCGAGCACGTTCGGCCTGCCCGCAGGCGCCAGCTCGGCGTCGATGAACATCGGATCCGTACGCACGTGCGCGTCGGCTTCCTGCAGCTCGACGTCGAGCCCCAGCGCACGGAAGCGGGCCGCCATGTGCTCCTGCGCCGCAGCCTCGTCACCCACGACACTGGGGATGCGCACGACGTCGGCGACCTCTTCGTACAGCTGCTCGCGGTTGGCCTCGACGGCCTCCAGCACCGCCGTCTTGGCAGCGCGCTCAGACGTGGTCATGCGCTCGTCCTTTCTCCTGCGAACGGCAGCGGCGTGTCGTCGACGCGGAAGGGCGCGTCGGTGCACGCGCTGAGCTCCTCGAGGGTGACGCCAGGCGCGAGATGCGTGAGGCAGAGCCCGTGTTCGTCGACGTCGAAGGCGGCGAGGTCGGTGATGATGCGATGCACTATGACGTTCTCGATGGCGGGCGGGTGCGGGAAGAGGTTGAAGTTCTGGAAGACCATGCCGATGTTGGCCCGCAGGCGGTTCGAGGTGTTCACGTCGTAGCGCAGGGGTTCGCCGTCCACCACAATCTCGCCCGCGCGGATCTGCCTGAGCCGGTTCTCGAAGCGCTTCGTCACGGCGCGCAGGTCGAGCAGACGGGTGCTCATGGCTTCCCTTTGCCGGCGGGGGTGCCCATCAAACCACCCGGTAGCGTTACATGCGCGCTCGAGTCGGCGGACCAGGTAGCAGCGGGGTGCCGAAGTCGGCCCACTCATCGACGAGCGTGCCCGCGCCGAGGCGGACAGCCTCGTGCGCCGAGCCCGGGCCGACGGCGCAGCCATCCTCACCGGCGGCACGGCGTTGCAGGGCCCGGGGTGCTTCTTCTCCCCCACGATCCTGCGGAATGTGCCGCTCGAGACCCCCCTCATGCACCGGGAAGTGTTCGGCCCCGTTGGCGCCCATCGCCACCTTTGCCGACGAGGCGACGGCGGTCAGGGTCGCGAATGACACTGCGTACAGCCTGGCTGCCTACGTCTACACCCGGGACGTCGGCCGGGGCGTTCCGGGTCGCGGAGCGGGTAAGCAGCCACCGTCCAGCAAGCCGCTGCCGCATCACACTGGCGGCCGCTACGGTCTCGCTGTGCCGCCTCCACCAGGCGGTCAGGTGAGGAGCCGTGCTGGTCGAACGCCTACGCGTCATCGAGCGCAACCTGCTGCCACTCGTGCTGGTGGCGACGGTGGCTGGGCTCGGCCTCCCCCGCGTCGGCGTGACGCTCAGCGGGGCGGTCATGCCGCTGCTGGCCGTGCTCATGCTCGCTGTCAGCCTGACCTTTGACCTGGCCACGCTGCGTGCGGTGCTCGCCCGCCCGGGGGTGCAGGCCCTGGCCACTGTGCTCGTCTACGGGCCCATGAGCCTGGTCGGGTTCGCCCTCGGCCGCCTCGCCTTCGGCTCCGAAGCGCTGGGGCTGGGCGTGACGCTCGTGGGCGTGCTGCCCACGGATGTGTCCTCACCGCTGCTCGTCTTGATCGCCCGTGGCAACGTCGCCCTAGCCACGGTCTTCAACGCGGTCAACACCGCCCTGGCGCCTCTGCTGGTCCCAGCGCTGTTCCTGCTCTACACCGGCGTCGAGGTCGATCTGCCTGCCGCCAGGCTGATGGGAGAGCTGTCCCTCACGGTCCTGGCACCGAGCGTCATCGGCGTCACCGTCCGCACCCGGTTTCCCAGCCGCATCCAGTCCGTCGAACCGGCGCTGTCCGCGACTGCCTCGCTGACGTATCTCGCGCTCGTCCTCGCCGTGGTCGGCCCCAACGCACCAGCGATCCTCGACGCGCCCCTGACGATCGCGGGGGTCGCCGCGATCGCGCTCGCCCTCAACGCCATCGGCTACGCGCTCGCGGCCGTCACCACACCGCTGCTGCCCGACCCCGCAGACCGGGCGGCGATGCTGTTCACCGTGAGCAAGAAGGAGTTCAGCATCGCCGCCTTCGTCGTCTTCACCACGGGCCTGCCCGCCGACGTGGCGCTCCCTGCCGTCGTCTACGCCATCGTGCAGATGGTCACTTCACCCATCGTTGCGCGCAGGCTTGCCCGACGTCCTGACGCCCGGCGCTGACCGGTTGATGGGG
>SKPY01000219.1 GCA_007119305.1 Nitriliruptorales bacterium | reverse complement strand
CCCGGTCACGCCGTGGCGGGCCAGGTGCCGGCCCATCGCGGCGAGCGCGTCGGGTCGCGCGTCCATCACGGCGCCGTCGACCGTGCCGTGCACGTGCACGTCGACGAAGCCCGGGCCGAGCAGGTGGCCGGCGGCGTCGATGGTGGGCGTGCCGTCGGGCGCCGCGGGTGCGGTGCCGGCGCCGTAGGCGGCGATGCGCCCTGCACGCGTGTGCACCCAGCCGCGCTCGTGCACCCCGTTGGCCGCGACGAGGCGCGCGTTCGTGATGAGCAGGTCGCTCACCCGGCGCGCTCCCCGCCGTGCTCGGCCTCCTCGGACTCCTCGGCCTCCTCGCAGCGGACGACGACCACCGGGCAGGGGGCGTGCTGGATGATCTGCTGGCTCACCGAGCCGAGCAGCAGCCCGACGAACCCGCCACGGCCGCGTGAGCCCACGACGACGAGGTCGGCATCCTGCGCGGCCTCGAGCAGCGCCGCGGCGGGACGGCGCTCCATCACCGCCCGGGCCTCGACGTCCACGCCGAAGGCGGCCTCGTCGGCCTCGTCGAGCACGCTGCGGAGCAAGCCCTCGGCACGGCGCTGCGCCTGCTCCGCGGTCTCCTCGAACTCCTCGGGGGGCGGCACCGCCACGCCGCTCTCGGCGTAGGCGTACACGCTCCAGCTCGGCGAGTGGTCGAACGCGTAGAGCGCCTGCAGCCGGGCGCCGTGCGCGCGCGCCTCGCCGAGCGCCCACCGCAACGCCTTCACCGAGGGGGCCGACCCGTCGACACCGACCACGATCGTGCCCATGGCACCCACCTCCCTGGTTGGGAGCCACGTTGTACCGCGAAACGGCCCTCGATGTGTGCGATCCGCGTCGTCAGCCCGCCGAACACGGGCGGCGCGCGTCAGGCCCGAGCGCGTGCGACCGCCCACGCGGCCCGTGCGAGCGTGACGGGATTGGCGACCGCAGACACCGGCGCGGCGCGCATGCGCATGAGGTAGACGTTGCGGCGCACCGTGCGGTCGTGCGGCAGCGCCGCCAGGACGAGCTGCTCCGCCCGCCCGGGCGGGCGTGCCCGGGACTCCTTGCGGCACAGGTCATCGTGCTGGTCGATGAACCGGTGCGCCCGGCGGTAGCGGGCGAGACCGCGCCGGAGGCTCAGCTCGCCACGCAGCGCCGGGGCAGTCGCGTCGGCGAGCATCTCCCCGCTGCACAGCGCCCAGCCACAGCCCACCGCCGGCACCGGGTCGCCGGTCGTCGCGGCGTCGCCGATCAGCGCGAGCCCGCGGCGCGGGGTGGGGTCGCGCCGGACTTGCGGGTAGTGGTAGGCCTGCGCGGTCTTCGCTACGCGCTCGGCCGCGGACAGGTCGGGCCCGTCGGGCAGGCCCGCCAGGAAGCGCTCGAGCCCGCCTGCCGGGTCGGCCCGGTAGGCGTCGAGGTGCCGGCGGTGGGGGAAGGCGGCGAGCAGCGTGAGGCCGTCGTCGGTCGGCGTGCTGATCCCCACGCTCTCGCCCAGCCACACCTGGGACACCCCCGGCCCGCGCAGCCTGACGCCGCGGTAGTAGGCGATGACGCCGAAGCGCTCGTTGTCGAGGACGTCCTCGTCCACACCGGCGAGCTCGGCCGTCTTCGACCGGTGGCCGTCCGCGCCGACCACGAGCGCGCCGCGCAGCTGCACGTCCGGCCCGTCCGCCCGCCGGGCGCGCACGCCCGTGACGCGGTCGCCGTCGTAGAGGAGCGCTGTGAGCCTGTGGCCGAGGAGCAGGTCGACCCCGGGCGTCGAGGCTGCCAGGTCGCGCAGCATCGGGTCGAGCTTCGTCCGGCGCAGCGAGATCGGCAGCGGCAGGTCGGGCTCGGTCGGCGGCGACCAGCCGTCGGCGTGCAGGCGCAGGTCGCCCTCGACGGCGCCGGCGGCGAGCATGCGCTCGCGTAGCCCCAGCCTGCGCAGCGTCGGCTGCGTGCCGGCGAGGATGAAGTGGCCGCACAGGGCCTTCGCCGTCGCGGCGCTGCGATGCTTGTCGAGCAGGGCGACCCGCAGGCCCGCACGGCCGTACAGGGTCGCGGCGGTGCAGCCGGCCAGGCTCGCGCCGACGATCACGACGTCGTAGTGCTCGGCGGTGGTGGGCATCCCGGCTCCTCTCGCGTGCTGCTCGTGACAGCAGCATCCGCTGCGCCCACGTCCGGCACATCCGCAAGCCGTTACCCAAATCGCCGCGGCCCGCCCTACCGATCCGGGTGCGCGCGCTGCCGGGGCCGCCGGGGCGTCAGGCGAGCGCTGCTGGCCCCGCCCCGCCCCGCGCCGCAGCCCCGCTCGAACGGGCGTTACGCTGCTGGGCGTGGAGTGGCCGCTCGTCGGGCGCCGTCAGCAGCTCGACCGGATCGTGACCACCCTCGCCTCGGCCGGGGGCGGCGGGCTGGTCGTGCACGGCCCTGCGGGTGTCGGCAAGACCCGGCTGCTCGCAGAAGCGCGGGCTCGGGCCGCAGCCAGGGGCTGCGACGTCCGCTGGCTGCTCGCCACCTCCGCGTCGCGGGCCGTGCCGTTCGGGCCGTTCGCGGAGCTCGTTCCCGACGACGTCGACCCCGCACAGCCCGGCGGTGTGCTGAGCGCCGTCGCCGAGCGACTCGCCAGCGCCGAGCGCCGGGTGGCCCTCGCCGTCGACGACGCCCATCTGCTCGACGCGGGGTCTGCTGCGCTGCTCCAGCACGTCGTCACGACGACGCGCACGCCTGTGGTGGTCACCGTTCGCGACGGGCTGCCCGCGCCCGACGCGGTCATCGCGCTGTGGAAGGACCTCGACGTCCCCAGGCTCCCGCTCGGCGACTTGGACCCCGAGGACGTGCGCGCCGCGCTCGCCGGCGCCTTCGACGGTCCGGTGAGCTCGTCGCTCAGCGACGAGCTGGCCCGGCTGAGCCACGCCAACCCGCTCCTGCTCCGCGAGCTCGTCACCGCAGGGTCGCGGGCGGGGGCGTTCGTGCAGCGCGACGGGCTCTGGGTCGTGGCCGGACGGCTCCTCGCGGCTGACAGCCTGCCTGCCGTCGTCGCCGACCGTCTCGACCGGCTCGCCGGGCCGGTGCGCGCAGGCGCCGAGCTCGTCGCGCTCGCCGAGCCGGTCGGTGCGGCGCTCGTCGAGGAGCTCGTGCCTGCGGAGGCGCGGGCGCGCCTCGACGAGGAGCTGCT
>SKPY01000421.1 GCA_007119305.1 Nitriliruptorales bacterium | reverse complement strand
GCGTGGGCAAGTCGCGGCTGGCGGCCGAGCTCGCCGACGCGCTCGAACGCGCCGAGGGGGTGGTCGCACGGGCGCGCTGCTTTCCGGCCGGTGGCCGCCTGGCGCTGGCCCCGGTCGCCGAGTGGCTGCGCTGCCCCCCGCTGCGCTCCGCCCTCGGACGGCTGGACGACGAGCAGCGGGCGGAGCTGGCTCGGCTCGCGCCGGAGCTG
Source organism: Nitriliruptorales bacterium (assembly GCA_007119305.1). Taxonomy (GTDB): domain Bacteria; phylum Actinomycetota; class Nitriliruptoria; order Euzebyales; family Egibacteraceae; genus SKPY01. Next base: position 2,953 of record SKPY01000421.1, on the reverse strand, counting down.
GCGCCGGCCAACGAGAGGGATCGTCCGGCGCCGCTCACCGATCCCTGGCGCCGACGGCGGTTCTTCGAGGCGCTGGTCAACGCCGTCATCGTGCGCGATGAGCCGGTGCTGCTGCTCCTCGACGACCTGCAGTGGTGTGACGCCGAGACCCTCGCCTGGCTGGAGGTCCTGCTCTACACCGATCCGAGGCCGCCGGTGCTCGTGGTGGGGACCCTGCGCAGCGAGGAGCTCCAGGACAACCCGGCGCTGATGGCCACCTGCCGTCGTCTGCGCGCCCAGGGAGTCCTCCGGGACCTCGAGCTCGCACCCCTGGAACGGGAGGAGGTGGCCGAACTTGCGGCCTCCATCGACGGCCCGCCCGCAGATGAGGCCGCGCTTGAGCGCCTACGAGAGGCGACCGGCGGCTTCCCGCTGTTTGTCATCGAGTCCCTACGGCACGGCCCGGACCGGTCGTCGCGGGTGCAGGCGGTCCTGGTCGACCGCATCGAGCAGCTGGCCCCCGCCGCCCAACAGCTGATCGGGGTGGCGGCCGCCGTCGGACGCGACTTCTCGCTCGAGCTGCTGGCCGCCGCCGGTCAGCTCGACGAGGAGGAGCTGCTCGTGGCCATCGACGAGCTCTGGCACCGGCGGCTGCTGCGCAAGCACTCGCCGACCACCTACGACTTCTCCCACGACCTGCTGCGCCAGGCCGCCTATGAGCGGCTCACACCGCCCCACCGCCAGCTGCTGCACCGCCGCATCGTGGACGCCCTCACGACCCTTCACGGCGACGACCCCGAGCCGGTGGCGACCGTGCTCGCCGACCAGTGCGAACGAGCCGGCATGACCGAGCGCGCCATCGACGAGCACACCCTGGCGGCCCAGGCCGCCACCCGAGTGTTCGCACTCGAGGCAGCCGTGGAGCACTACAAGCGCGCGCTCGAGCTCCTCGCCGACCAGCCGCCCAGCCCGCGGCGTGACCGGCACGAGCTACAGCTGCGTGAGGCACTGCTCCCACCGCTGATGGGCCTCAAGGGCTACGCCGCCGCCGAGTTCAATCAGACCCTCGAGCGCACAACCACGCTGGCGGATGCCCTCGGCGAGCCCGCCATCGCGGTCCGGGCCCAGGTGGCACGGCTTGCCCATCTGTTCGTCCGAGGCCGCATCCACGACTTGCTCGCGCTCAGTGAGGGTCTGCTCGCCCGTGCGGACGACCACCCGGAGCTCCGCGGCCAGATCTGGATGGTTTCTGGCGGGGCGCTCACCAGCGCGGGGCGCCCGCTCGAGGGGGCCGAGTGCCTGGAGCAGGTGGTCCGGGAGGCGGGCGACGACGAGATCATCCTCGGCTTCCGGGTCAAGGCCATGGGCTACGGCTTTCTCGCCCACGCGCTGTGGCTCACCGGCCGGTCGGTGGCCGCAGCACAGCACGCCGAAGCGGGGATCGAGCTCGCCGAGGCGGCCGACCATCCCTTCAGCGAGGTCGTCGCGCGGGCCTACGGCGCCATCACCAGCCACCTGCTTGGCGAGCCTGAGCGCACGATGGCCCTGGCCCGGCAGGTGCGCGGGCTGTGCGACCGCTACGGGTTCGCCTACTACCGGGACTGGGGCCGCATCCTTGAGGGCGCCACGGTCGGTGGCGCCGCCGGCGAGGCGCTGGTTCGCGAGGGGCTGGAGCGTCTAGCGTCTCACCACGCGCAGACCCGCCTGCCCTTCTGGCTCTCGCTGCTCGCCGATCTGCTCATGGACGCCGGGCGCACCGAGGAGGCCGGACGGGTGCTCGCCGACGCCCAACAGCGCAGCGAACGCGAGGGCGACCGGTGGTGGCTGGCCGATCTGTACCGGCAGGACGCCAACCTCCGGGACGGCAACGAGCGGGAAGCCCTGCTCGAACAGGCGCTGGCGGTAGCGGCCGAGCAGCGCGCAGCCGCCCTCGAACTGCGCGCGGCCACCGACCTCGCCCGCCACCACCTCGCAGCGGGCCGCGGTGACCAGGCGGCGCATCTCCTCGCGCCCGTCCGTGCCCGCGTCATCGAAGCCAACCCAGCGGACCTCGACGCCGCTGACGAGGTGCTCACCGCGACCTCCTGACGCAGCCGCCGGCACCTATCGGTGCCGCACGAACGCACAGCGAACGCCCCCGCGAACGTCGGTGTAACGGGGTCCTCGTGATGCTGTGGGCAGCGAATCCCCAGCTGTGGAGGACATCGACATGGACCACGCCGCCCCCTACACCACCCGCCGGAACCCGGCCACCATGCCGCGCCCTGCGACCTCCTATCTGACCGCCCTCAACCAGCGTCTTCGCCAACGCGCCGGGGCACGAGCCTCGGCCACGCGTCGCCGCCCTGCCCGACAGCCGCGCCCACACCAGCCGTTCACCGCTCCGCCGTCTCCCCTACCCGCCATCTGGAACATCGAGGCAGCGGAGCTCACGCACGTGCTCAAAGACAGCTGGCACTGACCTCACCAACCCTCGATCACGGACGAAACACCACCTCTGGGACCCAGATCTCAACAGAGTTCGACAGCAACAGGGCGAAGGAACCACCGTGTATCTGACGACCGATCTCACCTACGTCGAGGCCCTGCACACCGAACGCGTGAACCCAAACCCCCAGAGCACCCACCTCCAGCGCCGGCGAACAGCAAGCCGGCCCTCACGAGCACGACTCATCCCCCGTGTCGCGACCGCGATGACCAGACGGCTTCGAACCGTGTCAAGGCTCCGCCGTGCTCTGGGCTGGGTCAGCGGCTGCTGGTGAAGCGTGATGGCGGCAGCGGGTCTCAGTCGCAGCTGTCGTCCTGGAGCCGCTGCTGACTGGTGGCGACGCGGGTGATGTCCCGGGCTTCGATGTCCGGCATTCCGATCACACGGTCGCGGCCCTCGGCCTTGGCGGTGTAGAGGGCGAGGTCGGCCCGCCGCATCAGCGACCGTAAGTCGTCGTCAGCCGCATGTGTTGCAACGCCGAAACTG
>SKPY01000218.1 GCA_007119305.1 Nitriliruptorales bacterium | reverse complement strand
CGTGCTCGTGCATGGGCGGGGGCGGCCGGACGTGATCCCGGCGGTGTTAGGGTCGGGGTTCCGGCTCACGGTGGCGGGCGCGCCGGTGCCCGAGATCGACGGACCGGTCGCGGTGGTCGCTGACCCCCCGCCGGCAGCCGGCGGGCACCGGGCCCGGGGTCTCGCGCTGCACGGCACGGTGGCTGGCGGCCGTCTCATCCCCGACCGGGCGACCTGGTGGCGCGACGGCGGCGTCGACACGGCGGCGGTGACCCGCGGGCAAGAGCCCGGCGTCGTCCTGCCGGACTGATGCGCGGTCGGAGTGGAACCCCGAGCTGCGTGTGGCGGGTGGACCCCGCCCTCATCGAGCGGCTCGATGCCTGCCTGGGCCCGCCGCTGGACGCCTACGTGCGCGGCTGGCAGGTGTGGCTGGAGCCGCACGGCCCCGACGGTGCGACCCTCGAGTGGCGGCTCCACCCGCCGGCCGGCTTCCGCATGCCCCGGGGCATCAACCACAACGACCTGTTCGACCTCGCGCTCCAAGGGCTTGCGGACAGCGACGACCCTGCCGCCGACCCGTTGCCGCTCGGGAAGGCGCGCCTGCGCCTTGCGGACATCTGGGAAGTGCTCGAGGCGTTCCCTGCGTTCGGTGACGACATCCCCCCTGACGAGCTCGCGCTGATCTGCACGCGGGCGCTCGACGGACGCGCCCCCGACGCTGCCGGGCGCGCCGACCACGCGCGTCTCGGTGACCGGTGGAAGGGGTCGCGTGGGGCGTTCTCGGTCGGCGCTGCCCTGCTCGAGACGCTCGAGCCCTACGAGCCCGCCTGACCCACCATCGTCGCGGGTGCCTGGCGCCGGGTCCGACCCCGGCCGTGACGGGCCGCGGGCGAGCCGATAGCGTGCACGTCATGACTGTGCCCCGACGTGCCTGCATCAACGGCGTGCTGAGCGCTCTCGAGACCGCGGCGCTGCCCCTGACCGACGAGGGTGTGGCGCGCGGCTATGGCGCCTTCGAGACGATCGGTGTGTGGGACGGCCGCCCGTTCCGCCTGGCCGATCACCTCGATCGCCTCGCGACCTCCCTCAAGCTGATCCTGCTGCCCGAGCTCGACCGGGCCGGGATGGAGGATGACATCGAGCGGGTGCTCGAAGGCGTGGACGGTGACGCGGCGCTGCGCGCCTACGTCACCGGCTCCGGAACCCGGATCGTCACGCTCGACGCGCCCCCCGAGCGGGTCGATGCCACGCATCTCGTGCCCCAGCCCGCTCCCTGGATCCGGCCCCGCCGGAGCTACGGCCCCTCGGGGGCGAAGACGATGTCGTACATGCCCAACATGGTGGCCACGCGTGCCGCCGAGCAGGCCGGTGGCGACGACGCGCTGCTCGTGTCGTTGGAGGGGACAGTCCTCGAGGGGCCGACCTTCGCGCTGTACTGGACACGCGGTGGCGCGGTCTACACCCCCTCTACCGAGCTCGGGGTCATCGATTCGATCAGCCGCCGCGCGGTGCTCGAGGTGGCGCGCGCGGCCGGTCATCGCGTGGTCGAGGGGACGTTCACGCTCGATGATCTCGCCGCGGCTGACGAGGTGATGCTGTCGTCGGCTGTGCGTGACGTCATCGCCGTCCGCCAAGTGGGAGACCTCACCTACGACGGACCCACGCCCGTCCGCGACGCCTTGAGCGATGGGTTGTGGCGCGCACGGCGCGCCGGCTGAGCGCCGCCGGGCACTCAGGACCAGCTGGCGAGGTGGTCGGGGGTGACCGTGCGCTCCCGCTTGAGCTCGGAGAAGTTCTCGTAGCGGGTGAGCCAGGCGACGTGGCGCCACAGCTCGACCGCGTCCTCCGGGCTTGGCGGCTGTCCGATCACGGGCCCGAAGATCGCGGGTCCGGTGCCGCCGTCGAGCACGATCGTGGGCACCCCGAAGCTGCGCGTGCGTGCCACGAGCGCCTCGTGCTCATCCACCACCCGCGCCCACGTGCGCTCGTCGTCGACGGCCTTGTCCGCAAGGCTGCGTTCGAGTCCGCAGTCGGCCAGCGCCTGACGCACGGTGTCCGCCGCCTCGAGCGGTTCCCGCGCTTCGTGCACCCTGGCGCCGAGCGCGGCGTAGAAGCGGCCGACAGCCTCGCCGCCTGCGGCATCACGCACCGTCATCACGGTGCGCAGCGCCAGGGTGCTGCGTCCGTGCGCCTTGCTCGCGAGCTCCTCGCGTCCCCGGTTCACGAGCTCCAGCGAGAACACCGCCCAGTCGATTTCGACCTCCCCGACGTCCTCGAGCTGGCGCACCCAGGCGGACGTCATCCAGCACCAGGGGCAGATGGGATCGAAGTGAAAGCGGATGGGCTCGGCCATGCGTCGTCCTTGCGATCGTCGGCTGGCGGGTAGTCCGGCGGGGGGCTTGCTTGCGGTTGAGCCGGGCGTAGGTCACGCTTCCCACACGCACCGGGAGGACATGCTGTGAACGATCGGGTGAGCTGGAGCGACCAAGCATACGCCGGGTTCTGGCGGCGGTTGGTGGGCTTGGTGATCGACGGGGTCATCCTGTCGGTGGTCATCGGGCTGGTGGCCGGGCTCGCCATCGCGCCCGCCGTGCCGATCGATCCAGCGGAGCCGGCGCGGCTGCTCGCCCTCGGGTCCCTGCTGGGCGTGAGCGTCGGCGTGTGGATCCTCTACGACACGGTCATGCTGAGCTGGCAGGGCTGGACCGTCGGCAAGCGCGCCGTAGGCGTCGAGGTCAGGAGCGAGGACGGCACGCGCCTGTCGGTGGGGCGCGCACTCGTACGCGCCCTCGTCAAGACCACGATCTCGCAGTGGATCCTGTTCCTCGGCTTCATCTGGGCCGCGTTCGATCGCCGCAAGCAAGGCTGGCACGACAAGCTCGCGAACTCCTGTGCGCTGAAGCGGGCCTGGATCCAGCCAGCGGGTGCGCCCTTCAGCGAGCGCCTCCACGAGGTGCCGGAGGCTGCCGAGCCATGGGGGACCACCCCGTGGGGCATCCCCGGACAGGAGGCGGCGGCTCAGCAGCCAGCACCCGGTCAGCAGCCCGCCAGCGGTGCCCAGCAGCCCGCCCCCCCGCCCCAGCCGCCACCCTCAGCGCCGCCCCCCACCGCAGCACAGCCGGATGCGGCCGTGCCGGACACCTCAGGCACCGCCCCGTGGACACCCCCGGGTGGGCACGCACCG
>SKPY01000475.1 GCA_007119305.1 Nitriliruptorales bacterium | reverse complement strand
GCGATGCTGCTCAGCACGGTGAGCGCAGCGGGGATGGCTACCGCGAGCACGCCTTGAGCCTCGCGCAGGTTGCTGATCACCCCGAGCGACATCCACGCCAGCACGTTCACCGACAGCAGGAGCAGCACGACGGGCCCCGGCCATCCCCGGCGCAGCCGCAGCAACGCAAGACCGACGACGAACCCGCCCGCGTACGCGCCGGCCTCGGCATCACGGAGCAGGATGGCGATCGCGACGAACGCCAGGACGCTTGCGCTGCCCGCAGCCACCAGCAGCTGACGCCAACGGGAAGCCTCACGCTGCGCCGGCGCGGCTCCCGTCCTGGGGACCTCGGCCTCACGTGTTGCGCTCATGGTGCTCACCCTCCGCGTCCGGACGAACGTTTCCACCCGCATCTGTAGCCCCCGACCGTCCCGACAGCGTTACGGTGTCCGTCCGGAGCCGGTGCGGCTCGCGAGCCGGTCGATGTCGTAGAGGCGGTAGCGCAGCATCGCGACGCCCAGCGCGACGGGCACGCCGGCGAGGCCCGCCATCGTCGCCCACTCGAGCACCGCGGGCACCGTACCGACGACGTTGCGGACGACGACCACGACCACCACGCCGATCATGAGGGCGCTCGCCCAGGCAACCCACCTCAGCTGCGCCCGTTGCTGCTCCCCGCTGGCGCGGCCGAATCCCAGCAGCAACCAGCCGACGGGGTTCGCCGGGTGGCGGGTGGCGACGGTCCAGCCCACGACCGCAAAAGCGAGGAAGACCGCAAGGAGCGCGCCCCAGGTCTGCGCGTAGTGGTCGAGCTGCCAGAAGCCGAACGCCGCCCCTGCGGCCGCCGCGCACACGGACACCACGAGCACCACGCCAGCGGCGATCCTCGGCGCCGACGGGTCGTCGGCAAGCCCGCCCATAGCCTCACCATCGCGACCACGGTCCGCGCTGCCGGTGCCCGACGATGCGGAGGACAGCCGCGGTCGCCCCACTCGGCACAGTATGCGCCGGCGGGCACCAAGCGTGAACCCCATTGTCACCTCCACCCGGTCGAGCGGCGCCGCACGCCGGCGGCGCGCGCGATCAACGGCGCGCCCACGACACCACCTGGGCGTCCTCACAGCGTTACGACTCCGTCACGGCGGCTTGCTCGTTGCGTTGCGCGCAACGGTATGGTCTGCTCCCCGTACGTGACGGAGCTACGGCTGGGGCTGCTCGGCTCGCCACGCATCGACTGCGACGGCGTGCCGATCGAGGTGGACACGCGCAAGGCGATCGCCCTGCTCGCCTACCTCGCGGTCGGTGACCAGGCGCCAGCGCGGGAGCGGCTTGCCGGGCTGCTGTGGCCCGACTACGACCCCGACCGGGCACGCGGGTCGCTGCGCCGGACGCTGTCGGCGCTGCTGAAGGCGCTGGACGGCCGGTGGGTGGTGGCGGACCGCCGCACGATCCGCCTGGAGCGCGACGGCGTGTGGGTCGACGTCGATCGCTTCGGCGCGCTGCTGCGAGCGGCCGAGAGCGGCGAGCGGCACGAGCGCCGCACCGCCCTGAGCGAGGCGGTGGCGCTGTACCGGGGGGACTTCCTCGCCGGGTTCTCGTTGCGCGACAGCCCCGAGTTCGACGACTGGCAGTTCTTCACCGCGGAGGCGCTGCGCCGTGACCTGTCCGAGGCGCTCGAGCGGCTCGTGGCCGAATGCGTCGCCGATGGCGACCTGCGCAGCGCCCTCACGCACGCCCGCCGCTGGCTCGCGCTCGACCCGCTGCACGAGCCGGCGCACCGCGAGCTCATGACGCTGTACGCCTGGAACGATCAGCGCGGCGCGGCGCTGCGCCAGTACCGCGAGTGCGTCAAGGTGCTCGACCGCGAGCTCGGCGTGGCCCCGCTCGAGGAGACCCAGGACCTGTACCGGACGATCAAGGAGAACCGCCTGCTGCCGCCGGTCGCAGAACCCGTGCCGCCACCGGCGCCGGAGCACCCGCGCCGCCCGACCACACCCGTGCGTGCGGCGGCGCCGGCGACCGCAAACGCAGGGGTGCTCGTCGGACGCCATGCCGAGTGGACGGCCCTTGTCAGCGGCTACCACGGTGCGGAGCGCGGCTGGCTGGCCGTGGTCGAGGGCGAGTCCGGCATCGGCAAGACCCGTCTGCTCGAGGAGCTCGCGGCCTCCGCCCGCGACGCCGGTGCGACGGTGCTCGTCACCCGGTGCTTCGATGGTGAGAAGCACCTTCCCTATGGCCCCTTCGTGGCGGCGCTGCGCGCGCTTGTGGCCGACCTCGCGGCGACAGCCCGGCTGCGCGACGTCCCAGCGGTGTGGTGGGCCGAGACCGCACGCGTGCTGCCGGAGCTCAGCCCGCGTGCGCCGCAGGACGCCTTCCCCAGCGCGGAAGGCCCTGGCGCGCAGGCGCGCTTCCTGGACGCGGTGACCAGGCTGGTCCTCGCTGGCCTGTCCGGCGCTCCACCCGGTCTGCTCGTCGTGGACGACGTCCACTGGGCCGACAGCGCCTCGCTCGCGCTGCTCACCTATCTGGTCCGGCGGCTGACCGGCGAGCCGGTCGGGGTCGTGCTGGCGTGGCGCACCGAGGACGTCCCCTCGAGCGCACCGTTGCGGCGCCTGGCGACGCAGACGGCATGCCCGACGACCCGAGTGCTGCTGGAGCGGCTCGCCCGCCCCGAGGTCGACCGCCTGATCGACGCCCGCGAACCCGACATCGACGAGCTCACGCGTGCCCGCTTGTGGGAGGAGACTGAGGGCGTCCCCCTGTTCGTCGTCGAGTACCTCTCCGCCCTCGGCGCCGGCGCGGACGTCGACCACTGGACGGTGTCCTCGGGGGTCCGTGACCTCGTGTCCGCCCGGCTCCAGTCGGTCGACGAGGCGGCTCGGCAGCTGCTCACCACCGCCGCGGTGATCGGCCGCTGGTTTCGGTTCACGACCTTGCGCGACGCGAGCGGACGCGGCGACGACGAGACCGCCGCCGGCCTGGACGAGCTGCTCGCCAAGGGCTTGCTGCGCGAGCAGCCAGGGGAGGGCGGCGAGCCCGCGTACGACTTCACACACGACCAGCTCCGCGCCCAGGTCGTCGCCGCCACGAGCCTCGCCCGACGCCGGCTGCTGCACCGGCGGGTCGCCGCGGCCCTGGAGGAGCAGGCTCGGGGCCGGCGTGGCAATGCTGCCCTGCGTGCTCAGGTTGCCCGGCACCTCCAGCGCGCCGGCGACGATCAGGCCGCGGCCGAGCAGTACGCCCGGGCGGGCGAGGCGGCCAGAACCGTGCACGCCAACGCCGAGGCGCTCGCGCACTTCGAGGCTGCTCTGGCGCTCGGCCACCCCGACGAGGCTGGCCTGCAGGAGACTATGGGCGACCTGCACACCCTCGCCGGCCGGTACGGCGAGGCCGTGCAGCGCTATGAAACCGCCGCGGCGGTCGCGCCGCCCGACCGGCTGGCCGTGCTCGAGCACCGCCTCGGCGCGGTGCACCACCGCCTCGGCGACTGGGAGCTGGCCGACGACCACTTCCGCACGGCGCTCGCCGCACTCGGAGAGGACGGCCCCGCGGGCCTGCGAGCGCGCATCCTCGCCGACGCGAGCCTGACCGCGCACCGCCGCGGGGACCCGCAGGAGGCCCTCCGCCTCGCCGAGCAGGCACTCGCGCTCGCAGAGCAGGGCGACGACCCGCCCGCGCTGGCCCAGGCGCACAACCTGCTGGGCGTGCTCGCCACGGCGCGTGACGAGATCGCGACCGCAGTGGAGCACCTCAAGCGCAGCCTGGCGGTGGCAACTGCCGAGCGCGATTCCCTGGCGCGGGCTGGCGCGCTCAACAACCTCGCGCTCGCACGGCGGAAGGCGGGCGACGCGGAGACCGTGCTGCCGCTTGCGAAGGAAGCCGTGGCGCTGGCCGAGCGGGCCGGTGATCAGCATCGGCTGGCTGCAGCGCTCGGCAACCTCGCGGACACCCTCCGGGAGGCCGGCCGCGTCGGCGAGGCCGAGCAGCGGGTCCGGGAGGCGGTCGCCATCCTCGCCGAGGTCGGCGACCGCGAGCACCGCCCCGAGGTGTGGAAGCTCACCGAGTGGTGAACCGGCGGGAAAGCGGCACCGCCGGAGTGCAGCAGGGGCTCAGGTGACGGTGCGCAGCGCCTCGACCGGCACAAGCCGCGACGCGCGCCAGGCGGGCAGCACGGTCACGAGGAGGACCGACCCGTAGCACAGCGTCACCACGCCAGCGAGCATGACGCCGTCGACGGCCAGCGGCAGGCTCGGGTACACCTGCGTGAGCAGGTTGCGCGCGAGTGACACGCCGGCCACGAGCCCAACCGCCACCCCGATGGAAACGGCTACGAGCGCCTCGACGAGCATGCCGGTGAGGATCTGGCGACGGCGGAGGCCGAGCGCCCTGGCGATGCCGATCGCGCGGCGCCGCTCGACGACGGCGCGCAACGCGAGGATGCCGAGGGTGAGGATGCCCACCACGAGCCCCAGGCGCATGAGCAGCACCGAGGAGGCGAAGAAGTTGCGGTTCGCGACGGTGAGCAGATCGAGGACCTCCGCGGTGGCCGCGGCGTCGACGCCCATGCTGTAAAGCCTGGACTCGAGCTCGCGCGCGAACTCGGAGGGGTCCACGCCCGGACGCAGATCGAGCAGCAGCGTCTCGCTCAGCGCGGGTGCGGCGAGCTGCGCGAAGGTCTCGGGGCCGGTGAAGATCCCGTAGAACGGGCCGAGCGGGATGCCGGCGAGGCGTACCTCCACCGGTCCGTCGGTGCCCGACAGCGACGCCGGGTCCCCGGCCAGGCCCAGGAGCCCGACCACCGCTCCGGGATCGTCGAGCAGGGCCGCCCAGACGTCGGCGTCGCTCGCGAACGCTCCCTCTCGGCTTTGCAGGCCGGAGGGCGGGTCGGCCGCGACCTCGGGGGTCACCTCGTACAGCGGGAAGTACACCGCCTCGCCGGTGTAGAAGGTGGAGGTCACCGCGCCCAGGAAGAAGGAGGTGCGGATCCGGCTCTCGCGTGCGACCTGGTCGGCGAGGCCCGCAGGCAGGGTGATGGTCTGGCCTGCCGCCGAGGAGGCGATGACGTCGTAGCCCACGGCGTCCCGCTCCACGTCGGCCTCCAGCGTCGCGAACAGCGTCGCGAAGAGCACGAGGATGGCGAGGACGAGTCCGAACGCACCGGTGGTCAGCCCGGTGCGCACTGGCCGCCGGGACAGCTCCGCCAACGGAACGCGCAGCGTCGCTCGGAGCCGACCGGAGCGTCCCCCGAGCGCGTCGGCGGCGGTCTCGATCATGCGCAGGTTCCCGGCCGCGAGGAGCGCGAGCCCGAAGACGGAGACGAGGGTGCCGAGCGTGAACAGGGTCATGAACGCCTCGGGGTCGCTCATGTCCGGGTTGGAGAAGACGACGTAGAGCGACCACCCGGTCAGCGCCAGGCCGGTCAGCGTGGCGTGGAGGCGGACACCGGCGCGGCGGCGGAGCAGCGCGGACGCGCCGCCGATGGCGACGGCCCCTGAGATGAGCCCTACGAGGGGCTCTGCGGCGAGGACAGCGACGCCCCCGACCAGGGCGACCGCCACGACCGCCAGCGGCAGGAGCTTGGCCGGGCTGCGCGTCCGCGCCGGCTCCGGCAGGTCGCGGATGGCCGCGGTGATCGTCATCCGGGCGGTCCGCCGTGACGCCAGCCACACGGTCGCGAGGGTGAGGAGCGCCCCTGCGGAGAACGCGACGGCGATGGTCGCCGGACGCAGCGGCACGACCAGCGACAGGTCTACGACGTCACCCGTGATCTGCGTCAGGGCCACGACGAACTGCCGGGCGAGCAGACTGCCCACCGCCGCGCCGACGGTGACACCCACCAGCGTCGCGCCGAGGCTGTAGAGCGCGCCCTCCAGCACTGCCAGGCGCACCAGGTCACGGCGCCACAACCCGAGCGCGCGGAGGATCCCGAGGCGCGGACGGCGTTCTTCGGAGAGCATGAGCGCGAGGTTCACGACCAGCGTCAGGCCGGCGGCAACGAGCAGCGTGCTGAGACCCCCGAGCATGGCGCGGAACCAGGCGGTGCCGGCTGTCGCGCTTTCGAGCTCGGCCGCCTTGACCTCGCGGACCTCGAGCGCCAGCGGCGTCCCTGCGAGGGCCGCCTCCACGGCGGCGCGTGCGGCCGGTGACGCGTCGACGCCGGTCCTGACGTCACCGATCGCCGACACGCGGACGACGTTCACCTGGACCTCGGCGGTCAAGGGCCCGAGCGCGTCCAGCGGCGCGTGGACCGCAGGGCGCAGCCCGAAGGCGCCGGCCCCCTCGCTGCGCACCACGCCCCCGATCGTGACCTCGAGCGGGCCGGATGGCAGCGTGACGGACAGCCGGTCCCCGCGCGACGCGCTCAGGCTGTCCGCGAGGCGCTCGGTCACGAGCACCTGCCGGGCTGCCAGCTCCTCCCCGTGGGTCGAGGTCCCGTCGGTGAGCACGTACGAGCCGAACGGGCCCTGGACGGCGGGATCGAAGCCGATGATGCGCACATCGTGGTCGACCGCCCGCACCGCAGGGTTCGCGACCGGGGCTACGAGCTCGAAACCGCCCTGCACGCCATCGGTCTGCGCGGCGACCCCCGGGTCCGCACGCAAGCGGTCGACCACCGCGGCAGGAAACGACGACCCATCGGGGGCGGCCACCACCACGTCGGTGCCCGCCCACGTGCGGTAGGCGTTCAGAAGGGCCGACTCGTTGACCGCATCGCCGGCGATGAGAGCCGCGGTGATCCCGGCGGAGCCCACCGCGAGCCCGGCGACCACGAGGAGCGACTGCCAGCCTCGGCGCAGCACCTCCCGCACCGCGAGACGGGCGATGAACGGCCGCCGAGCGGCCATGACGCCGAGCCCGAGGTGGACGACGCAGAAGGCGGTCAGCGCGACGACAGCGGTCATGTCGACATCGTCCTCGCCCCGGAAACGACGATCTCGCCGTCGCGCACCTCGATGCTGCGCGTAGCCGTGCGAGCCAGGCCGAGGTCATGGGTGATGAAGACCACCGTGTGCCCGGCTGCGGCAAGGTCCACGAGCAGGCCCATCACCTCGCTGGTGGACGCACTGTCGAGGTTGCCGGTCGGCTCGTCGGCCCAGATGACCGCGGGGGCGTGCACCAGGGCTCGAGCCACGGCCACGCGCTGCTGCTCGCCTCCGGAGAGCTGGCGCGGGTGGTGCTGTGCGCGTGCGCCGAGCCCGACGCGGTCGAGCATCGAGGCCGCCACCGCGCGGGCGTCCCGGGGTCGCCATCCGAGGTTGAGCAGCGGCAGCTCGACGTTCTCGACCGCCGTCAGCACGGGCAGCAGGTTGAACGCCTGGAAGACGAAGCCCATGTGCCGGGCACGGTGATCGGTGCGCTCGTCATCGTCGAGGGCGGCGAGCTCCACCCCGTCGACGCGCACCGAGCCCGCGTCGATGGTCTCCAGCCCGGACAGGCAGTTGAGCAGCGTCGTCTTGCCCGAGCCTGACGCGCCAACCACCGCGAGCATCTCCCCGCGGGCCACGTCGAGGTCGACGCCGCGCAGCGCCGCGACCTCCGTGCCGTTGCGGTAGCTCTTGTGGACCCCGCGGGCTTGTACGACGGTCCCCATCACGCGTCCCTCCCCTGCTACGCAGACGAACGTTGCTGGGGAGTCTGCGCACGCTGCGTCCCGACACCGTGATGGGACCGTTACGGGCAGGAGGGGCCCCGTTCACCCCCGGTGGGCTGCCACCGCGGCGAACCCCCTCGGGTCCGCGAGGCCTGCGTACGGCCCCTGGGGTGCGTGCACGAGCCTGGACTCGTAGGCGAGGACGACGGCCTGGCTACGGTCTCGGAGGCCGAGCTTGGTCAGGATGTGGCCGACGTGCGTCTTGGTGGTGGTCGCTTCCCCCTGTTTGCACTCCGTGGCGCGACCGGCCGCGGATAGCGTGGCGCAGATGAAGATCTACGTGCTGCATGAGAACGACGAGTGGCTGCCCCCGTTCGCCGACGCCCTCGACGCCGAGGGCGTGGCGTGGGAGCCGTGGTTCCTCGACGGCGGGGTCATTGACCTCACCACACCACCGCCCGAAGGGGTGTTCTACTCGCGGATGAGCGCCTCAAGCCACACGCGTGACCACGCCCGGGCGAAGGACCACACCCGCTCGGTGCTGTCGTGGCTGGAGGCATGGGGCCGGCGGGTGGTCAACGGCAGGCGGGTGCTCGAGCTGGAGATGAGCAAGGTCGACCAGCTGACCGCGCTGGCCGCCGCTGGTCTGCGGGTCCCCCGCACGCTGGCTGTCGTCGGCACCGACCAGCTCGTCGAGCAGGCCCGCCGGTTTCCGTCCCCGTTCGTCACGAAGCACAACCAGGGGGGCAAAGGGCTGGGGGTGCAGCGGTTCGACCACGGCGACGCGGTCGCGGATGCCCTCGCCAGCGGTGATGTCCAAGAGCCTGCCGACCACACCTGGCTGCTGCAGGAGTACGTCGAGCCCGCGGGCGGGTTCATCACCAGGGTGGAGATCGTCGGGGGCGAGTTCCTCTACGCCCTGGCGGCCGACACCAGTCACGGGTTCGAGCTGTGCCCGGCCGACGCCTGTCAGGTGCACGACGCGTTCTGCCCGAGCGGCGAGCACGCCGCGCGGATCTTCAGCCTCCGGGAAGGGTTCGCCGACCAGATCGTCGGCCGTTACCTCCGCTTCTGCGCGAGCCTGGGGATCGAGATCGCCGGGGTGGAGTTCATCGAGACGGCCGACGGTCGCAGGGTCACCTACGACGTGAACACGAACACGAACTACAACGCCGTCGTGGATGCTCAGGCCGGACGGTCGGGCGCCGTCGAGGTTGCGCGGTTCCTCGTCGGGCTTCTGCATGAACACACGCAGGGAGTTCGCCCGGCGTGGCGGCACGCGCCGGCCGGGCTCGGCTGAGGTGCCCGCGAGGGCGGCAACGACGTCGTCGAACCACTGCGTGTGCCGTCAAACACGGTCAGGGAGGCCCCGGTGGTCGGTGCCGTGTCGGTAGGGTGTCCCCGAGTCGCGAGGGCATGCCGGTCACGTCAGCTCGTTCGAGGGCGGGCGCCACTGGAAGGACAGCCTTGCGGCACGGTCCGACAGGGAGGGTCACATGCTTGAGAAGCGTGAGCAGGACGGCGTCGTGGTGGTGGAGATGGCGCACGGGAAGGTCAACGCCCTCGACCTCGAGCTCCTGCACGCACTGATCGCGGCGTTTCGAGAAACCCCGGCCGGGGTGCCGATCGTGCTGACCGGGCGGGGACGAGCGTTCTGCGCGGGCGTCGACCTCCAGCGGCTCATCAGCGAGGACGCCGCCTACGCGGAACGGTTCATCCCTGCGTTGTCCGACACGTTCCTGACCGTGTTCGCGCACCCTGCTCCGGTCGTCGCTGCGATTAACGGCCACGCCCTAGCAGGGGGCTGTGTGATCGCCGCGGCCTGCGACGTTCGGCTGGCGACCGCCGGCCCAGCACAGCTCGGCGTCACGGAGCTGGTGGTCGGGGTGGCCTTCCCGACCGCGGCCATGGAGATCTTGCGTCACGCGCTGGGAGACGCGCACGCCGCCCGACTCGTGTACACGGGCCAGCGGGTCTCTCCCGACGAGGCACACCGGCTGGGGTTGGTCACCGACCTGGTCGACGCGGACACGCCGCTCCTCCAGGCGGCGACCACACAGGCCGCCGAGCTGGGGCGTCTGGGGCAGCCCGCCTACCGGTTGGCCAAGACCCAGCTGCGCAGAGACGCCCTGGACCGCATCGCTCGGCACCGCACAACCGACGACGTCGAGGTGGTTGACATCTGGGCCGCTCCAGAGACGATGACATCGATCCAGGGCTATCTCTCCGACCTGCAGGCCCGAAGGGCATAGGCCACGAGCCCTCGAGATCAGGGCGCAGACGAGGGCGCCCCAGCGGGGCAGGAACAAGGCGGGCCAGGAACAGGAGCGCGGCCATGCGCGAGGACTGGACGCTGACGCGGACGTTCGCGAGCGAGCAGGGCAGCATCCGCTGGGACGTCCTGGGTGCCGGGCCACCGGTCGTGCTGGTGCACGGCACCCCGTTCTCCTCCTACGTCTGGCGCGACGTCGCCCGTGCGCTGTCCCACCGCTTCACGGTGTACGTGTGGGATCTCGCAGGCTACGGGCAAAGCGAGCAAGGTGCGGACCAGGACGTCTCACTCGCGGCCCAGGGGCGGGTGTTCGCCGCGCTGCTCGACCACTGGGGACTCGCCGAACCGAGCGTGGTCGGCCACGACTTCGGCGGTACGGTCGCGCTGCGCACCCTGCTGCTCGAGCAGCGTCGCTACGCCAGGCTCGTCCTCGCCGACGCCGTCGCGCTCGCCCCGTGGGGCACCGGCTTCTTCCGCCTGGCCTCCGAGCACGCCGCCGTGCTCATCGAACTGCCCGACCCGCTCCATGAGAGCCTTGTGCGTGGCTATGTGAGCTGGCCGATGCGGCGTCGGCCACCGCCTGAGGTCGTTGATCGGCTCGCCGCCCCCTGGCTCGGCGCCGCCGGCAAAGCGGCGCTGTACCGGCAGATCGTCCAGAACAACCAGAGGTTCACCGACGAGCTCGAGCCACATTACAGGGACATCACCGTGCCCACTTTCGTGCTGTGGGGGGAGCAGGACCAGTGGGTCCCGGTCGCACAAGGCCGCCAGCTGGCCGGTCTGATCCCCGGCGCTCGCTTCCGCACCATCGCCGGAGCCGACCACCTCGTCCAGCACGACGCCCCGGCAGCCGTCGCGGTGGAGATCGCCGCATTCCTCACCCACGCCCTGCCTGAGGCGGGGCCTTGAGCCCTCCAGACTGCTCGAAGCTCTACCGTTGGGTCGTCGGAAGTCGCGGAAGGGAGCGGCATGGGCGCCCAGATCGCCGCCGGAGCGCTCGCTGGCATCGCGTTCGGGTACACGCTGCAGCGGGGCCAGCACTGCTTCCACGCCACCTTCCGTGGCGTGCTCGAGCGCCGCTGGGCCCTGGCCAAGGCCTGGCTGCTGGCGGTTGCCATCGGTGCGGTCGGGCTCGCGCTGATCTTCACGCTGTCGCCCTGGGAGCAGCTGAACCGTGGCCTTGCCTTCCGCCCAGTTGACAACGTCGTGGGCGGGCTCGTCTTCGGTGTCGGCATGGCGCTCGCCGCGTCCTGCGTGTCCGGGCTCTGGTACAAGCTGGGCGCGGGCATGCTCGGCACGCTTGCGGGTCTCGCCGCCTGGGCAGTCGGCGACATCGCGGGTGCGCAGGTGCCCACGCTCGGCCCGACGGTGCTGGGCTGGGGCGAGGAAGCGACGATCCCGGGGCTGCTCGGACTGCCACGGTTGCTGATCGCCGCGGTGCTCGCGACAGTCGTGGGCGTCCTGCTCATCCGCGCGCGGCGGGAGCAGGCTGGGTGGTCGTGGCAGTGGCGCTGGCCTCTTGCCGGGGTGGGGCTGGGTCTTGCCCTCCTGCTGAGCTGGGTCACCGCCGGTGTCTCGGGCGCAGGCTTCGGGGCCAGCACGGTCGGCGCTCCCGTCAGCTTCGTCGCTGGGTCCCCGGCGTGGTGGCTGAGCGCGTTCCTTCTCGCCATCGTGGTTGGCGCCGGGATCGCGGCGCGCAGCGCAGGGGGCTGGTGGGTACGCGGTGAGGCACCGTCGCGCTACGCCGGCCTGGTCGCTGGCGGGTTCCTGCTCGGGTCAGGGGCGCAGATCGCAGGCGGCTGCAACCTCGGCCACGCCCTGTCCGGCCTCGCCCAGCTCAACGTGTCATCGCTCGCGGCG
>SKPY01000154.1 GCA_007119305.1 Nitriliruptorales bacterium | reverse complement strand
GTGGCGCGGCCGCCGCGCTCGGCGCGGACGGAGGGCCGGCGTCGTCGGGCGCGCTGGGAGGAGGAGGGGTGTCGGGCGCGCTCGGAGGGGCGTCGGACGCGCTCAGCGAGCCGAGCTCGCGCAGCAGGTCCCCGGTGGTGGTCTCCCGCTCGGCGGGTGCGAGTCCGGGCGCGGCCTGGGGCTGGGCGCTCGGCACGAGTTCGTCGGGCTCGGGCGCGGCCGGCGGGTCCACCTGCGCGACCCAGGGCTCGGGCTCGTCGGGGTGGTAGTCGTCGCTGCCGATCGCGCTCTCCACCCGGCGTCCCTGCGCCGGCAGGAGATGGCCCTCGGGGCAGTGGCCCAGGGGATCGACCGGCACGTCGGTGCCGCAGTCCAGACAGTGCGCTCGGGACACGTGCTTCTCCTCGTGTGGCGGGGGCGAGGTCGCGATGGTGGCTTCGGTAGCCTGCGCGACGCGTCGGCGCTCCTGTCCGGAAGCATCGGCACGTTTGCCCCGAGCGTTGAGGCCCTCCTGGTGACCGTCTCGTCAGACGCCACGTCCCGCCGCGACTCCGGCGCCGATGGTTCCGCGCTGCCGGCTGCGGGACGCGACGGGAAGGACGCGGCCCTGGTGCAGGCGATGTTCGACCGTGTGGCCCCGCGCTACGACCTCGCCAACGCCTGCCTGTCGCTGGGTCAGGACGCCCACTGGCGTCGCGTCACCGCGAGCGCTGCCCGCCCACAGGGGGTGCGTGCGCTGGACGTGGCGGCGGGGCCGGGCAACGTCGCCGTGGAGCTCATGGCCCAGGGAGCGGACGAGGTGGTCGCCCTCGACCTGTCGCTGGCGATGCTGCGCGAGGGGGCCCGCCGTGGCCATACCGGCATCACCTGGGTCAACGGCGACGCGGGGCGGCTGCCATTCGGTGATGCGACCTTCGATGTGGTCACGATCTCCTTCGGGCTGCGCAACGTCCCCGACCCACCGCGGGCGCTGGCCGAGTTCGCCCGGGTCACCCGACCGGGGGGCCGCGTGGTGGTGTGCGAGTTCGCCGCGCCGACCTTCGGTCCGCTGCGCACGGTCTACACCCGCTACCTGGTGGCCCTGCTGCCGCAGCTCGCCCGGGTCGTCTCGTCGGCGCCCACGGCCTACCGCTACCTGGCCGACTCGATCCTCGCCTGGCCCGATCGCCGCCGGGTGGCCGACTGGCTCGAGGACGCCGGCTACGGCGAGGTCCAGGTCAAGGACCTCGCCGGCGGCATCGTGGCGGTCCACCGGGGCTGGCGGCACTGAGCGGTCTCGGAGGCAGAGCCGAGCAGCGGGGGCGGCGCACGAGCCGGAGGCGGACGCTAGACTGCGGCGACATTGTGAAGATTTTCACGAAGTCGGATGGTGCGGGAGCGGCCAGCGTGAGCAGGAGCACACGATGACCAGCGCAGCGGCACCCGGCGCCGAGGTGGGCCGCCCACCGCAGCGCGCCGACGTCGTCGTGGTGGGCGCCGGGCCGGGAGGATCGGCCACCGCCGCGCGGTTGGCCGCCTGCGGCCGTGACGTGGTGCTGCTCGAGAAGGACGTCTTCCCGCGCGACAAGGTGTGTGGCGACGGGCTCACGCCCCGCGTGGTCAAGGAGCTGCTCGATCTCGGCCTCGTCGACGAGGCGCACGGTCGGGTCGCGGGGTGGGCCACCCAGCAGGGCCTGCGGATCCACGGCGGCACCACCGTCATGGAGCTGCCCTGGCCTGAGCTCGAGGACTGGCCCTCGTGGGGCGCGACCGCCACCCGGCGGGTGTTCGACCAGCGCATCGCCGGCCTCGCCGTTGCTCGGGGCGCGAGCCTGCACCAGGGCATCACCGTCACCGGCCCGGTGTGGCGCGATCACGCCGGCTCACGGGTGGCGGGGGTCACCTGGCGCACCGCTGACGGGCAGACCGGCGAGGTCCACGCCCCAGTGGTCGTCGCCGCCGACGGCGCGGGCAGCCGCGTCGCCAAGGCGATGGGCATCCCCCGCCGGACCGACCGCCCGATGGCGGTGGCCGTGCGCACCTACTACCGCTCGCCGCGGTCCACCGACGACTGGATCAGCTCCTTCCTCGACCTGCGTGACGACGCCGGCGACTACCTGTCGGGCTACGGCTGGGTGTTCCCGCTGGACGACGGCACGATCAACGTCGGGCTGGGCCTGCTGGACACCTCGAAGGACTTCCGGGCAACCAACTACCGCGAGATGCTCACCCGCTGGGCGCGGGGGCTGGCCGACGACTGGGGCACCACGCCCGAGGCGCAGACCGACCGGATCCGCTCCGGTCCGATCCCCATGGGGTTCAACCGCACGCCGCTGCACCAGCGGGGCGTGGTGCTCGTCGGCGACGCCGGCGGCATGGTCAACCCCTTCAACGGCGAGGGGATCTCGTACGCGATGGAGGCCGCCGCGTTGGCCGCCGAGGTGATCGATCGTGCGCTGGCCACCCGCCGCACCGCGGATCTCGATGCCTACGATGCCGAGCTGCGGCGCCGCTGGGGCGGCTATTACACGATGGGCAAGGCGTTCGCCGAGCTGATGGGCCACCCGGCCGTGCTGCACGCCTGCATCACCTACGGCATGCCGGTCCGACCGCTGATGGAGTTCGTGCTCAAGACGATGGCCCACCTCACCGACGCGCGCCCGGCCGACACCAAGGACGTGATCATCAACACGCTGCAGCGACTGGCGCCGGCGGCATGAGGGACGACAGTGGGCACCGCAGGCCACGAGCGGTCGTGGAGACGTGCGCGGCGCGCCGCCGAGCGGCTGCGCGCGTCTTGCAGCCCGCCGCGCGCCGGCCCTACCGTTGCGCGCGTCGCCCGCACCCCACGCACCGCCGTCTGCCGCTGGCCTCCCGGGAGAGCTGACCCGTGCTGTCCGAGTTCCTGCCGATCCTGCTGCTGCTGATCCTGGCCATGGGCTTCGCCGTGGTCTCGGTCGGCGTGAGCGGCCTCATGGGACCGCGGCTGCCCAACCCGACCAAGCTGGCGGCCTACGAGTGCGGCAACGAGCCGCTCGCCGACATCAAGGGCACCCGCTTCTCGGTCAAGTTCTACATGGTCGCGATGCTGTTCCTCATCTTCGACATCGAGGCGGTGTTCCTCTACCCGTGGGCGGTGGTCTACCGCTCGCTCGGCTGGTTCGGGCTGGGACAGATGGCGCTGTTCATCGG
>SKPY01000487.1 GCA_007119305.1 Nitriliruptorales bacterium | reverse complement strand
GCCCCCGTGGCGACGGGCTCGACCGGCCGCGGACGCAACCGGCGCACGGAGCAGGCATGGGCACCCACGCGGCTCGCCGCCGCGTGGCGCGAGCGCTCCCCCGTGGAGCGCTGGGTGCGGCTCGTGCACGCCTGGCTTGACAGCCCTGATCTCGACGAGGCCGACGGGCTGCCCGAGCGGATCGGCGACCACCAGCCCGACGTGCGCACCTGCCGGGCCAGACGCGGCCTGCTCGACGTGCTCGCCGGACTGCCCGCAGGCACGGGCGCGGCCGAGGACGAGCTGGCGGCCCTCGCCGGCTTCCACCAGCCCGGGCTGCTCGGCGCCGACACCACCCACGGCGTCGTGGAAGCCGCCCGAGTCCTCGGGCTCGTCCCCGCATCGGGACCGGTCGGCCTCACCGCTCTCGGCCGGGCCGCGCTGGCCAGCGTCGACGCCGTGGAGGCCGCGCTGCCGCCGCCCCGGCGGGAGTTCACCGTCCAGGGGGACCTCACGGTCATCGCCCCGCCCGACCTCGCCGTGCCGCTCGTCGCCGCCCTCGAGCGCTACGCGACGTGCGAGTCCGACGCCGGTGCGCGGGTCTACCGCGTCGACGAGCGCCGGCTCGCCGAGGCGTTCGACGCCGGCGAGACGGCGGAGGACGTGCTCGCCTTCCTGTCCGCGCACTCCACCGTGCCGGTCGCCCAGAACGTCGAGTACCTCGTCCGCGACGTCGCCCGGCGTCACGGGCGGCTACGAGCCGGCAGCGCCAGCTCGTACCTGCGCAGCGACGACCCAGCCGCCCTCAGCGCCGCGCTCGGCGTCAAGGCCGCGAAGCTGCGCGCGCTCGCCCCGACGGTCGCGGTCTCCGCGCTGCCGCGCGCCAAGCTGCTCGCCGTGCTCCGCGACAAGGGCCTCATGCCCGTCGCCGAGGACGCCGACGGCGCGACGCTGCCGCCCCAGCGGGCGACGTCGACCGCCGACGGCCCTGAGGAGCTGCCGCCCATGCCCGCACCCGACGCCGCGCCTGCGGACCACGAGGAGCTCGCCAAGACCCTGTTCGAACATCCCGACGACCCGGTCGACCGCCCGCTGCTGTTCACGGCGCAGGGCCAGCGCCTGTAGGAGGGGCCGATGCCTGACTACGACAACCCGCTCATCGTGCAGTCCGACCATGCGGTCCTGCTCGAGGTGGCGAGCCCGCGCGCGGCCGAGGCGCGGGCGGCGCTCGCGCGCTTCGCCGAGCTCGAGAAGTCTCCCGAGCACGTGCACACCTACCGCATCACCCCGCTGTCGCTGTGGAACGCCGCCTCGGCGGGGGTGAGCGTCGACGACGTCGCCGCGACGCTGTCCGGGTTCGCGAAGTACCCGGTGCCCGACGCGGTCCTCGCGGGTGTTGCCGACCAGATGGCCCGCTACGGACGCCTGCGGATCGTGCGTGACTTCGACACCGGCGCCCTCGCGCTGACCACGGCCGAGGCCGCGCTGCTCGAGGAGGTGCGCCGCGATGCCCGCGTCGCGGACCTGCTCGGCGAGCGGCTCGACGGCAACCGCTTCGCGGTGCGCCTGGCCGACCGCGGGGTGCTGAAGCAGGAACTGCTGCGCCTGGGCTGGCCGGCCGCCGACGAGGCCGGCTACGTCGGCGGCGAGCAGCTCGACGTGGGGCTCGCCTGCGAGCCGCGCACCTACCAGACGGAGGCGCTCGCCGCGTGGTGGGCCGACGGGTCCGCAGCCGGCGGCAACGGGGTGGTGGTCCTGCCCTGCGGCGCCGGCAAGACGGTCGTGGGGCTCGCCGCGCTCGCGCAGGCGGGCGCGCACACGCTGATCGTCGTCACCTCGGTGCTCGCCGCCCGGCAGTGGATCGCCGAGCTGCTCGCCAAGACCGACATCGATCCCGAGCTCGTGGGCGAGTACTCCGGCCACCGCAAGCAGGTGCGCCCGATCACCGTCGCGACCTACCAGGTCCTCGCCTGGCGCGACCCCGCGATCCCGGAGGATGCCGAGCTCGCCGAGGCGCACCCCCATCTCGCGCTGTTCGACGCGCAGCAGTGGGGGCTCATCGTCTACGACGAGGTGCATCTGCTGCCGGCGCCGGTGTTCCGCATCACCGCCCGGATCCAGGCGGTGCGCCGGCTCGGGCTCACCGCCACGCTCGTGCGCGAGGACGGCAAGGAGCCCGACGTGTTCAGCCTGATCGGCCCGAAGCGCTACGACGCGCCGTGGCGCGAGCTCGAGGCGCAGGGCTGGGTGGCGCCGGCGTCGTGCACCGAGATCCGCGTCGACCTGCCAGACGACGAGCGCATGACCTACGCGACCGCGCCGCAGCAGGCCCGCTACCGGATCGCGGCGTGCGCACCGGCGAAGCTGCCGACGCTCGAGGCGCTCGTCGCCCGCCACGCCGGCGACCGGGTGCTCGTGATCGGCCAGTACCTCGACCAGCTGCGGACGATCGCCGAGCGCCTCGACGCGCCGCTCGTGACCGGCCGGACCGCGCAGGCGGTGCGCGCCGAGCGCTTCGCGGACTTCCGCGACGGCAGGCTCCGCCTGCTCGTCGTCAGCAAGGTCGCGAACTTCTCGCTCGACCTGCCGGAGGCCAACGTCGCGATCCAGCTGTCGGGCACGTTCGGCAGCCGCCAGGAGGAGGCGCAGCGCCTCGGGCGCATCCTGCGGCCCAAGCGCGACGGCGGGCCGGCGCACTTCTACAGCGTCGTGACGCGCGAGACCGTCGACCAGACCTACGCGGCGAACCGCCAGCGCTTCCTCACCGAGCAGGGCTACGCCTACCGCATCCTCGAGGCCACCGACCTCGCCGCGTAGACGACGGCGCGAGGCCACCTTGCGGGGCCCGGGAGCAAGGCGCGGCTACGTCCCGCCGTGCGCCGCGAACACCTCGGAGAGCTCCGTGCGGCTGCTCACCCCGAGCTTGCGGTAAGCGCGCTGCAGGTGGCTGTGGACCGTGCGCACGGACACGGTGAGCCGTGCGGCCACCTCCTTGTCGGTGAGCCCGCGGGCGACGAGCCTGGCCACCTCCCACTCGCGTTCCGTCAGCTGTGCCGGGTCGGAGCGCTCGTCGAGCAGCGGCGTGCGAGCACCCTCGCAGCGGCCGGCGAGGTCGGCGGCGGCCTGCGCCGCGCTCCAGGCTGCGCCCCGCCGACCGGCCCGGTCGTGGGCCGCGCTCGCGCTGGCGGCCAGCTCTGCCGCGACGAGCACGAG
>SKPY01000223.1 GCA_007119305.1 Nitriliruptorales bacterium | reverse complement strand
CGGTCCTCGGCCACCACGTCGCTGATGCCGATCCGCCCGCCCGGCACGAGCACGCGGTGCATCTCGGCGAGCACCGCCGGCTTGTCGACCGAGAGGTTGATCACGCAGTTGGAGATGATCACGTCGACGCTGGCGTCGGGGAGCGGGATCGCCTCGATCTCGCCCTCGAGGAACTCGACGTTGGTCGCGCCCGCCTCGGCGGCGTTGCGGCGGGCGAGGTCGAGCATCTCCTCGGTCATGTCGAGCCCGTAGGCGAAGCCCGTCGGCCCCACGCGGCGGGCGGACAGCAGCACGTCGATGCCGCCTCCGGAGCCCAGGTCGAGCACGGTCTCGCCCTCGCGCAGCTCGGCCACCGCGACCGGGTTGCCGCAGCCCAGGCTGGCGAGCCCGGCGGCATCGGGCAGACCCTCGCGGTCGGCGTCGCCGTACAGGTCGAGGCCGAAGCCCTCGCCCGCGTCGACCTCGCCGGGGGCGCAGCAGCCGCCCTCCCCCGCGCCGACGCTGCGTGCCGCGGTGGCGTAGCTCGAGCGAACCTGCTCGCGCAGTGTGTCCCGGTCGGTGGTGGTCATCGGGCAACCTCCGTCAAGTCGGCGATCACGGCGAGGCGCTCGATCGCCTCGCGGTCGAGCGAGTAGTAGGACCAGGTGCCGCGCTGCTCGCGAACGATCAGCCCGGCGGTGAGCAGCTTCTTGAGGTGGTGGCTGACCGTGGGCTGAGAGATCCCCAGCGCCGGCGTGAGGTCGCAGACGCACACGGCGTCCTCGGTCGCGGCCAGCAGGCTGACGATCCGCACCCGGTGGGGGTCGCCGAGCGCCTTGAAGACCTCGGCGGTGGCCCGCGCCTCCTCCTCGCCGATCGCACCCGTCCCCAGCGGCGCACAGCAAACGGCCGCGGGCCGCTCGCCGGCGACAGGCATCGACATCCTCGTCCTCCTGGTCCTGGGAGCGGTTCAGCCGCGGGCTGGGACGGCTACATCGACGTTCATCGATACAAGAACCGTAGCTCTTCCATCGACGTTCGTCAATGAATTCACCAACCTCGCGTCCCCACTCCGCGGACGTCAGGCCCGGGTGGTGAAGCTGCCGTGGACGAGGCGTGCCAGGGGCAGCCCCAGGGCGCGGCGCCGCCCCTCGACCTCGACCCAGAGCGGCCCGCCGAAGGGGTCGCGCTCCCCCACCTGCACCATCACCCCCGGCCGCACCCCGAGCTCGTCGAGGTAGCGCAGCGCGTCGCTGTCGCGGTCGCTGACCCGCTCGACGAGGAACCGTGCGCCGGTCGGGGCCGCGTCGAGCGGGTCGGGCCAGGCCTCGTCGTGCTCGCCCTCGCGCGGCGGGATCGGGTCGCCGTGCGGGTCGTGGGAGGGATCGCCGAGACGCGCGGCGATGCGCTCCTCGAGCGCAGGGCTCAGCGCGTGCTCGAGCCGCTCGGCCTCCTCGTGCACCTCGTCCCACGGGACGTCGAGCACCTCGGCGAGGAAGGTCTCGACGAGCCGGTGACGGCGCACGACCCGCAGCGCGTGCCGGCGACCGTGGGCGGTCAGCGCGAGCTCGTGGCCCTCCCCCGCCTGCACGAGGCCGGCGTCGCGCAGGCGCCGGAGCATCGCCGAGGCGGACGGGGGCGCCACCTCGACGCGGTGCGCAAGGGCGGTGGTGGTCACCGCCTCGCCCTCGGCATCGAGGTGCAGCAGCGCCTTGAGGTAGTCCTCCATCGACGCGCTCAGCTCGCAGCAGGCGACCTCGACGCCGGCCGTCACGGCCTTCCCCTCCGAGCTCGTTGGATCGCTCATGAGCGCACCGCCTCGTCCGCCGTCTCCTGCCCACCATCGCCGACACCGGACCTGGCGGCCAGCAGCGCGCCCACGACCCCACGGGGCGCGAAGACGAAGGCCACCGCGAAGCAGGCACCCGCCACCAGCACGATCGCGGGCCCCGAGGCGACGTCGAGGTGGAACGAGCCGTAGAGCCCGGCGACGCCCGACAGCAGGCCCACGGCTGCCGCCACGACCATCATCGTCGACAGCCGGGAGGTCAGCATCGCGGCCGCCGCGCCGGGGATCACCAGCATCGCCACAACCAGGATCAGGCCCACGGTCTGCAGCGCGGCCACGATCGCCGCGGACAGCAGGGCGGTGAACAGGTATTCCATGGCGCGCGTGCGCATCCCCATGGCGCGGGCGAGCGCGGGGTCGAAGCTCCACAGCTGGAAGGCACGAAACCCCACCAGCACGACCAGCAGGACGAGTCCGCCGCTCACGCCGGTGAGCCACAGATCGGTGGTCCTGACCCCCAGCACGTTGCCGAACAGCACGTGGAACAGGTCGATGCCACGCGGCTGGACCACGGACATGATCGCCAGGCCGAGCGCGAAGGTGACCGTGAACAGCACCCCCATCGAGGTGTCGGCGCGGAACGGGGCGTGCTGGGTGACGTAGGCGATGGCCGCACCGGTGAGCACGGCCACCAGCATCGCCCCGGCCAGGATCCCGACCTCGCCGCCGATGAGGAACCCGAGCACGACGCCCAGCAGCACGGCGTGGCTGATCGCATCGCCGAGCAGCGCCTGGCCGCGCACGACGAGCAGGCAGGACAGGACCGCGCACGTCACCCCGACGACCGTCGCGGCCACCAGGCCGGCCTGCATGAACCCGTAGCGTGCCACGGGCTCGATAAGCAGCTCCGCCAGCGCGCTCACGCCGGCCCCCTCGGGTCGGCCAGCACCACCGCACCGCGGCCGTAGGCGGCGTCGAGCACCTCCGCGCGCAGCACCTCGGCGGGCGTGCCCGTGGCGATCACCCGGCGGTTCAGCACCAGCAGCCGCTCGTAGCGGGCGTGGAGCCCGGCGAGGTCGTGGTTGACCACCACCACCGCGGCACCGGCCTCGGTGACCCGGACGAGCTCACGGTCGATGATGCCCGTCGTGGCGGCGTCGAGGCCCGCGTAGGGCTCATCGAGCAGCAGGACCGTGGCCTGCTGCGCCAGCGCCCGGGCCAGGAAGGTGCGCTGCTGCTGGCCGCCGGAGAGCTCGGCGATGCGCACGCGGGCGAGGTCGGCCATCCCCACCCGGGCGAGAGCGGCTTCGACGGCGGCGTGGTCCTCCCGGCGCAGCCGCCCGACGGGGCCCCGGTGGGGGTAGCGGCCCATCGCGACCACGTCGCGCACCTGGGCCGGGTGCTCCCAGTCGATCTGGGCCCGCTGCG
>SKPY01000466.1 GCA_007119305.1 Nitriliruptorales bacterium | reverse complement strand
GCGAGGTCGCCCACGGTGAACGTCCCGGCGCGCATCGCTCCGGCGCCGAGCAGCAGCACGAGACCGATGCTGACGTCGACGGTGGCGCCCGACGCGCCGTTGAGCAGGTCGGACAGCAGCCGGTCGCGCAGCGCGGTCACGCGACGACGCGCGTTGACCTGCGCGAGGCGGGCCACGGCGGCACGCTCGGCGCCGGCGACCTTCACCGCGAGCACCCCGGCGAACACGTCTCCGAGGAACCCCGTCACCCGCTGCGTCGCCTCCCGGTCGGCCCGGCGCCACGTGCGGATGCGGGCTGCCAGGGCCCGGTTGATCACGAACACGACCGCGAGCGGCGCGAGGACGACCAGGGCGAGCACGCCGTCGATGCGCAGCATCACCGCGAGCGCAGCGAGCGCGAACGTGCCGGTGCCGGCGAGGTCGAGCCAGGTGTCGACGTAGAGCGCGAGGTCATCGACGTCGTCGCGGAACGTCGTGACCGCGCCGCCGGGGTCGCCGACGGCCTTGCCCGCGCGCCCGTCACCGCTCGCGAGCTGCGCGCTGAGCAGGTTCGTGCGCACCAGCGTGCGCACGGCGACCCACCAGCGCACCCACAGGTCCACCACGCCGACGACGAGTCCGGCGCGTGCCGCCTCGAGCGCGAGGAACGCCACCGCGAGGCCGGCGAGGCCGAGACCCAGCATGCCGGTGGGCTCCCCGGCGATCCGGTCGAAGATGGCGCGCAGCAGCAGGCCGGCGCCCACCGGCACGGTCCACCACGTCACCCACAGCACCGCGCCGGCGGCGAAGAGCACGCCCCGGTGGCGGGCCAGACGCACCCCGAGCGCGACGACGCCCATCTGCTGCGCGTCGTGCGCTGCGCAGCGACGGCCCGTGCGCCCGGAGCGCGCGCGGCGCCTGGCGGACATCAGAGCACCCCTTCCCGGTCGTGGTCGAGCGCGAGCAGCGCGGCGAAGCGCGAGCGCGCATCAGCGGCGAGCGTGCGCGGTGGCCCCTGTTCGACGATCTCCCCGTGCTCGAGCAGGACGACGTGGTCGCAGCGCAGCACGCTCGACAGGCGGTGGGCGATCAGCACCGCGGTGCGGCCGGCGAGCAGACGGTCCGTGGCGGCCTCGACCCGGGCCTGCGTCGCCGGGTCCACGCGCGACGACGCCTCGTCGAGCAGGATCAGCCCGGGGTCACGCAGGAACACCCGCGCGAAGCCGAGCAGCTGCGCCTCGCCGGCCGACAGCCCCGCGCCGCCGGGCCCGAGCGTCGTGGCGAGGCCCTCCGGCAGCCCCGCGAGCCAGCCGTCGAGGCCGACCTCGGCGAGGACCGCCGTGAGCCTCGCGTCGTCGGCGGGGTGCGCTCCGAACAGCGTCAGGTTGTCACGCACGCTCGTGCGGAACAGCTGGACATCCTGCGTCACCGTCGCGATCCGCGCCCGCAGGCTCGCAGCGGCCAGGTCGCGCAGGTCCGTACCGGCCACCAGCACGGTCCCCGCGGTGGGGTCGACGAGGCGGAGCAGCAGCCGCCCCAGCGTCGTCTTGCCGCTGCCGGAGCGCCCCACCAGGCCCACCCGCGCCCCGGCGGGCACGTCGAGGTCGATGCCACGCAAGACCGCCTGGTTGTCGTCGGGGTAGGCGTAGGACACGGCTGCGCAGCGCAGCGGCAGCGCGCCGGCGGGCAGGGTGGCGGCGCCGCCCGCGGGCAGCGCCGGGGTCTGCTCGAGCAGGTCGGCGATGCGGGCCGCCCCGGCGGCGGCCCGCTGCACCTCCTGGAGCTGCTCGGTGAGCTGCTCCACCGGCATGCGCAGCACCTGCGTGTACGTGAACAGCAGGAACACCGTGCCGAGGGTGATGAGCCCCTGAGCGTGCAGCCATGCGGCGCCGAGCAGCATGCCGAGCGCGCCGAGCGCGAACAGACCGGACAGCACGGCCCAGATCGCCACGTTGCGCCGTTCGGCACGCCGCCCGGTCGCGAGCGCGGCGGCGCTGGCCTCCTCGAGCTTCGCGACCGCGTGTCCGCTCGCCCCGAGGGCGCGGAGGTCGTCCGCGCCGGCGAGCCGCTCCTCGATGGTGCCGACGACGGCGGCCTGCGCGGCGCGGTCGGCAGCCGTCGCGGGCACCGCGTGCTCGCGCAGCCGCATGATGACCACGCCGGTGAGCACGGCGAACGTCGCCAGCGCGAGGCCCGCACGCCAGTCCTCCACCGTGACGAGCACGACCACGCCGGCGAGCATGAGCCCGCCGACGACGACCTTCACGACGACGTCGGTGAAGAAGCGGGCGATCGCGGTGGCGTCACCGTCCACGCGTTCGAGCAGCGCACCCGGGGTCGTGTCGCGGTGGAACGCGAGGTCGAGCGCGAGCACGTGCGCGGCTGCGCGCTCGCGCAGGGCGTTCGTCGCAGCCCACGCGATGTGGTTGGCGGCGTACGTGGTGGCGACCTGCGTGCACTGCCCGACGACGCCGAGCAGCACGTAGGTGCCGGCGATGCCGAGGAGGACGCCGATGGCGACGTCGTCGGCAGCCCGGTCGATGAACGCGCGCAGCAGCTGCGGACCGACGAGCGGCAGGCTGGCCGCGCCGGTGAGCGCGATGCCCAGCGCCCCCAGGCGCCGCAGGTCAGGGCGCAGGAGGCCGGCGAGGAGCCGCCAGTGCGATGCGGTGCGGGTGGTCATGTGCGAGCCTCGTGGTGGAGCGCGGCGCAGGGCGCGGCGCAGGCGCGTGCGGCGCCGAGGAGGGGACGTGAGGGGGGTGGCCAGCAGCCGGGGTGACGGCGCCTACCGCGGGGTCCTGCCGTCCCGCCAGGGGAGCGGGCAGGGGCTGTGACCTAGCGGTGGCCGTGCCCGTTGAGCGCGTGCGGAGCGCACGCGGAGGGCTTGGCGCCGGGCAGCAGTCCAAGCAGCCGTGGGAACCTGCTCAGCATCCGGGCCGTCCCTCCTCTCACGTCTCGAGGCTCGCGACGGGGTCGCATCCCGTCACCGTGTTCGACCGCACTGCGGTCGAGTGCAGGAGCATACGCCTGGGCAGCGCGCGGCGTCAACCACCCCGGTGGCCGGGATCCCGGTCGGCCAGCGGCCCCCTCAGCGGGTCGCGGCGGGACCGCCGTCGTCGACCGGGAGCTTCAGGGCGTAGCCTTCGGCACGCACGCCCGGCGCAGGCTCGTGGTCCAGCGACGGCTCCCGCACGAAGCCGAGCTTGTCGTACAGGTCCCGGGCGG
>SKPY01000428.1 GCA_007119305.1 Nitriliruptorales bacterium | reverse complement strand
TTCACCGGCGGGCGGCGCGTGGACGTGCCCGACCGGCCGCGCGAGCTCGTGGCCACCCGCGGGCCGGGCGCGAGCCCGATGGACCCGCGCGTGCGGCTGCTGCGTGGCGCGGTCCCGGCCCTGTTCGTCGCCGCCCTCGTGCTCGTGGGCGCCGTGTTCTTCCGGGCGCTCGGGAGCGGGACGGGCGACCTCGCGGTGGGCCACGAGACCGCGGTGACCGCAGCCGTTGCCGAGCGCCCCCAGCGCGTGTGCCTCGTCGAGGACGCCGCGCCGTGTGCCTGGCTCAGCGTGGTCGACGGGCGCCTGCTCGCGCTGTCCACGTCGGGGTCGATCCCCGCCGAGCACGGGCGGCAGGGGGTCGGATGGTGCCCGAGCTCGGGCTACTACGGGTCCAACACGACCGGGTCCCGCTACGACCCCAAGGGCCGGCTCGTGACCGGGCCGGCCAGCCGCGGACTCGACCGCTACGCGGTGCAGGTCGACGACGAGGGCCTGGTGCGCGTCGTCTTCAGCGACCGCACCGCGGGACCGCCCGCCCGCCGGGGCCCCGCGCCGACCGCGCCGGCAGGCGCCGACTGCGAGACGATCCCCTTCGACTGGGCGCCTGACCTGGTGCTGGACTGACCCATGGCACGCTGCCGTGCCGCCCGGGGCAGCCGTGGAAGCCGGGCCCTGTCAGCCCGTCCCAGGGCCTGGTGGCGGGGCCGGGTCCTCGAGGCCGGCGGAGCCCGCGAGGAACACCGCGGCTGCCTCCGGGCGCAGCAGGAACCAGCCGATGCCCAGCGGCACGACCTGGCCCAGCGCCAGCGTGGCGGCGAGCACGACCACGAGCACGCGCGCGAGCTGCAGCTGCAGGCCCAGCCCCGTCTGGCTGTCCTCCACCAGCGCGCGCGCCTCGGTGGCCGTGGCGGCGTAGTCGTTCAGCAGACCGGCCGCGGTGTCGAGGCGGCCGCCCAGCGCTGCAAGGTCGTCGGCGATCGCCTCCGTGCCGTCGCGCACCGTGCCGAGGCTCGCGCCGGTGCTGCGGATGAGCTCGGCCTGGTCACGGACGTCGTCGGACAGGCCGGCCAGCTCGCCGTGCAGCGTGCGCAGGGAGTCGTCGAAGGGCTCGGCGGGGTCGTACTCGGGCCCGAACGGCACCCCGCTCAGCGCCGTCAGCGCGCGGTCGATGACTGCAGCCGTCTCGATGAGCGCCGGCAGCACCTCTTCGAGCGCGGCCACGCTGTCGGCGATCTGGTGCTCGCTCAGGTCAGCGGTGGCGTCGAGCAGATCCTCGCCGTCGGCCATCCCGGTCGACAGGTCGCGCGTCGTCGCCTCGGTCTGCCGCAGGGTGCCCTCGAGCAGCACGATGGTGTCCTCGGTGACGGCGATCGTCGCGTCGAGGGCGGCGAGCGACTCGCCGGTGAGCACCAGGCTGCGGTCCAACGCCTGCTCGACCTCGCCGAGCAGGCGGACCCCCACGACGCTGGCGAGCAGGCTCACGAGCAGGCCCACGGCACCCACGGCGAGCAGCAGCCTGCCCGCAAGCTGGCGGTTCACCACGGCGTGGGGTGGTACACGATTGCGGCCCTTCGCGGGAGGGAATGTCTGCTCGCACCTATACCAAGGAGACGCTTGATCCATGCAGGTCACACATGAGCGCCACGCCGACGAGCCCCGGCCTGCGGCTGCCGACCACGCCGTGTACGCGCACGGCGTGTCCAAGCGCTTCGCTGGCCAGGCTGCGGTGGCAGGCCTCGACCTGGCGATCCCGGCGGGCACGATCTTCGGGCTCATCGGGCCCAGCGGCTCCGGCAAGACGACGACCGTGCGACTGCTCACCGGCGTGCACGCCCAGGACGAGGGCACGATCGCGGTGCTCGGGCAGCCGCCGGCCGCGTTCACGCCGGCGGAGCGGGCGCGCATCGGGTACCTGCCGCAGCTTCCGGTGCTGTTCCCGACGCTGTCGCTGCTCGGCAACTTGAGCTTCGTCGCGTCGATCTACGGCATGCCGCTGCGACGCAAGGAGCGCTTCCGCGAGGTGCTCGAGTTCGTCGAGCTGTGGGACGATCGGCGCAAGCTGCTGCGCAACGCCTCCGGCGGCATGCAGCGCCGTCTCGCCCTCGCCGCGGCGCTGGTGCACGAGCCCAGCGTCCTCTTCCTCGACGAGCCGACGGCGGGCATCGACCCGGTGCTGCGGCGCAAGTTCTGGGACCGGTTCGCGCACCTGCGCGACGAGGGCGCAACCCTGATCGTCACGACCCAGTACGTGGGCGAGGCCGCCTACTGCGACGTGGTCGGCCTGCTCGACGGCGGCAGGCTCGTCGCGTGCGACACGCCGGAGGCGTTGCGCGAGATGGCCTACGGCGGTGACCTCGTGGAGGTCGTCGCCTCGGACCCGCTGTCGGCGGCGACCCTCGACGAGCTCGCCGCGCTGCCGTTCGTGCGCCGCTGGGAGGCGGTGGCGGAGGACGCACGTGCCTGCCGGCTCGTGGTGGACGAGGCGGATGAGGCCATGCCGCGCATCTCCGGCTGGTTCAGCGAGCGGGGGCTCGGGCTGCAGTCGCTGCGCGAGGACGAGCCCTCGTTCGACGACGTCTTCGTCGCCCTCGTGCAGGGCGCCCAGACCCAGGACGGCGACCGGTGACGGGGCCGCTGCGCTCTGCCGTCAGGGCCGGCGCGTTCGTCCGCAAGGAGATCGCCGAGGCGCTGCGTCAACCCCGCCTGCTCGTGACCCTTGTGCTCGGGCCATTCGCGATCCTGGTCGTGTTCGGGGCCGGCCTGCGCACAGCCGACCCGCCCTTTCACACCCTGTTCGTGGCGCCCCCTGAGCACGAGCTCGCCGAGGAGGTCAGCGAGTTCGCGGCCGAGCAGGCCGGGCGGCTGACGGTCGAGGGCGTGGTGCACGACGAGGCGGCGGCACTGCGCCGGCTGGAGACCGGCGCCGTGGACCTCGTCGTCGTGTTCCCCTCCGGGGTCGACGAGAAGGTGCGCGCCAACGAGCAGGGCATGATCACGATGTACCACAACCAGCTGGACCCCATCGAGGAGCAGGCGATCCAGCTGTACATGCTCCACGCGGTGGACGACATCAACCAGCAGGTGCTCGCCTCCGTGATCGAGGAGGGTCAGGAGGACAGCGGGGAGCTGCGCGAGCGCGTCACCACCGCGCGCGAGCGCCTGGGCAGCGCGCGGGAGGCCGCGGACCGCGGCGACGACGGCCAGG
>SKPY01000296.1 GCA_007119305.1 Nitriliruptorales bacterium | reverse complement strand
CGAGCAGGTTGGCCGCGCGGGCACGTTCCACGAGCAGCTCCGGGGCGAAGGTGGCCACCGCCGTGCGCAGGGCAGCGGCCGCGGCGTCCGCCTCCCCTGCCTCCAGCAACGCGGCGCCGAGACGCAGCTGCAGCGTGGCGTGCTGCACCGGATAGCGCTCGGGGGGATAGCGTCGCAACAGCGCGCGCAGGTCGTCGGGCGTCCCCGCAGGATCAGTGCTCACGGTGCGTATCCTTGCTGCGGTGCAGGTGATCGTAGCCGGGTTCGGCAACGTGCTTCGGGGCGACGACGGCTTCGGCGTCGCGGTCGCCGAGCGGCTGCTGGAGGGCGCTGTGCCGGCGGGCGTGCACGTGCGGGAGGTCGGCATCGGCGGCATCCACCTCGTGCAGGAGCTCCTCGACGGCGTCGACGCGCTCGTCGTGGTCGACGCCTTCGACGTCGGCCGGCCACCGGGCACCGTGCTGGTCGTGGAGCCCGAGATCGTCGACCCCCGGGAGCTCGACGTCACGGCCCGGCGGGACAGCCTCGCCGACATGCACTACGCGACCCCCCAGCGCGCGCTGCTGCTCGCGGCGGGACTCGACGTCGTGCCGGCCAGCACGGTGCTTGTCGGCTGCCAGGTCGCGGAGGCCGACTCGTACACCCAGGGGTTGTCCCCTGCGGTGGCGGCGAGCGTGGACGTGGCGGCCGCGGAGGTGCGCCGCGTGGTCAGCGAGCTCGGGGTCGCGTGGGAGTAGCTCACCCGGGCGGCCGGGTGCCGATCTGCAGCAGCGTCGGTCCGGGTGGAGGATGGGGCGGCGCGTCGTCGGGTTCGACCTCCAGCGCCACGAACCCGGGCAGCCGCTCCTCCAACGCCTTCTCGACGCCCTCCCGCAGGGTGATCGCCGAGGCCGAGCAGCCGGCGCAGCTGCCCTGGAGACGGACGTGGACCACGCCCCGCTCGACCGCGAGGATCTCCACGTCGCCGCCGTGGGAGTGGATGTAGGGGAGCACCGCCGCGACCGCGGCCTCCGCCGCCGCCCGTTCGTCCACGCCGACTGCGTAGGCCTCCAGCAGCCACGCCACCGCCGGATGGGCGGCGCGGGCCTGCTCCAGCTTGGCGTGGCCGACGGCGTCGGCGAGCGCGTGCAGGGCAGAGCGGTGGAGCAGGTCGATGCCGTCGAGCAGGGCGATCACCTGCTCCCGCACCGCCGGTTCGAGCTCGTCGACCGCGTCGATCAGCTGCTCGAGGCGCTCCAGGAGGCGCTCGAGGTCCTCGCCGGTCAGCGGGACACCTCCTGTGCCTCGGACAGCGCGTAGTCGATGAGCGTCTGCGTGAGCTCGACGTCGTGGACGGAACGGGCGTGTTCGGCCACCGCGTCCGTGAGCGCCTCACGCGACTCGGCGGACACCGTCCCCGAACAGGCGAGCCCGAGCTGTGCGCACTTCAGCTCGTAGGCCATCTACGAGGCCTTCGCGCCCGGCCCGTCGGCACCCAGCCGTTTGGCGAGGCCTTCCAGCGCCTCGGCAACCGCCTCGAGGTCGGTGTTGATCGCGTCGCTGGTGTGGTTGACCGGTCGGGTGCGGTGTGCCACGGCACGCACGCCGAACGTCACCTTCCCGAGGGTGTGGTCGACCCGCCGCAGCACGAGCGCGATCCAGATCAGGTAGAAGGCAAGGGCGGCGACGAGCACCGCGGCGATGCCAAGCGTCACGATTGCTGCGGCGGGCACGGTTGCCTCCTCTTCCCGTCCGCCGTGCTACTGCATCGGCGAGCGGGGTAGCGCCGGACCGAGCGCCTCGACGTAGGCGCCGGCATGGTCGGTGACCTCGGTGACGAGCCGGCGGGTGTCCTGCAGCGCCGGGAGCGGGTCGAGCGCGGCGGTGAGGCCCACCCCGTGGACGAGGATGTCGTCGGCGTAACGGCTGATCTCGCGGGCGACCACGATCACGCGGTGCGCGAGGAGCGCTGCGGTGAGCACGAGCGCGAGGAGCGCCAGGTTGCCGATCCACCACAGCACCATCGGCACCTCTCCTGTGGCTACGTGCCGTTCACATCTACCTAGTTGTAGCCGATCGCCGGGATGCTGACCAGGGCCGCCGGTGCAGCCTGCGGTGTAGGCTCGGGCTCTCTGCCAGGAGGTGGGGTCTGTGAAGCTCGGCGTGGTCGGCAAGGGCGGGGTCGGCAAGACAACCGTCGCGGCGCTGCTTGCCGGCGCATACGCGCGCGCCGGCCGGCGCGTCGTGGCGATCGACACCGATTCGAACCCCAACCTCGGCCTGTCGCTCGGGCTCGACCTCGCCGAGGTGGATGCCGTGCCGACGCTGCCCCGCTCGGTGATCGTCGGCGCCCGGGGCGACCTCACGGTCAGCGAGGTGGTCGGCCGGTACGGGCGCTCCACCCCTGCCGACGTGACGCTGCTGTCGGCCATCCGGGTCAGCGCGGCCGGTGGGGGCTGCACCTGTGCGGGACACGCGTCGGTGCGCAGCCTCCTCGGCGAGGCCCTCGACGCGGAGGCGGACGTCGCTGTCATCGACATGGAAGCAGGCCTCGAGCACCTGTCCCGGTCGGGCGGCACGCTCGCGCACGCCGATGTCCTGCTCGTGGTCATGGAGCCGAGCCGCAAGTCCGTCATCACGGCGGCGCGGACGCTGACCCTCGCCGAGGAGCTCGGGATCCCCCGCGCGCTCGGCGTGGGCAACAAGGCGCACGACGAGGGCGACGTCGAGTTCCTCCGGCGCGCGAGCGCGGACCACGGCATCCCGCTCGCCGCCGTGGTGCCGTACGCCGCCGAGGTCGTCGACGCCGATCGGTCCGGTGCCGGGCTCACGGCTGCGCACGCAACCGTGCACCGGGCGCTCGACGCGGTCATGGCGGCCGTGGACGAGGCGCTGCGTCCCGCCGCCACCGCGTAGGGCGGTCAGGGGGCGGCGAGGCGCTGCGCCAGCCCCACCAGCGCCGCGACCGCGGGTGCGTGCGGGGCATGGTCGAGCAATCCGGCGCCCTCGCGGTCCGCGGCTCGCACCGCCGGGTCGTCCGGCACCGTGACGATCTCGTTGTCGGAGAGCACGGCGACGATGCGCTCGAGGTCGCTGTCGTCGCGGATGCGGTTCGCGACGACGACGATGCGTCCGAGCTGGCGCTCCCGGACCATGCCGACGATCCGCCGGCCGGCCTCGATCGACTTCGCCGTCGGCTCGACGACGACGAGCACGAGGTCGACCGGCTGGTCCCTGAGGCGGGTGAGGGTGCCCATGCCGGCCTCGAGATCGGCGATCACGATCGTGTCGCTTGCGTGCGCGGACCCGAGCAACTGCTCAGGTGAGATCCCACATCAGGGTCACCCGGGTTCGGGATCCTCGATGCGGTGCACGACGGCGAGGCGCACGTTGTCGGGCGCGTCGGAGCCGAAGCGCTCGAGCAGCTCGACCCACCCGGGGGCGTGCTCCTCCGCGCCCTCGTCGAGGTCCTGACGGATCGCGGCGAGCTGTTCGGTCGCCTGCTCGCCGAGCCCGAGCGAGATGCCGAGGTTCGCGTTCGTGTCGCAGTCGAGCGCCACGACCGGGTGTCCGAGCCGGCCCAGCGCGCGGGCCACCACCGCCGACGTGGTCGTCTTGCCGGCCCCGCCCTTGCCCACGACCGCGACGCGCATCAGCACCTCCATGACGGTCCCACCTGCAACCGCTCGAGCAGCGAGCGTAGCGCCCCGACCGCCGGAGCGTCAGGCGCGTGCTCGACGAGCGGCACGCCGCGGCGCTCAGCGTCGGCCACCGCCTCGTCGAGCGGCACCGCGCCTGCGACCTCGAGCCCGGTCGCGCCGGCCAGGCGCTCGACGTCGGCGGGCTCGGAGACCTTGTTCGCCAGGAGCAGGAGCTGCGGGGGCTCCTGCGTGAGCGCCAGGCGGGCGAGCCGTCTGGCGCTCAGCTCGGACGCCGCGGTGGGCTCCGCGACGACGAGGACGGTGCGGGCGTACGACCCCCACCCGAAGAAGGCCTGGCGGGTCCCGGCAGGCAGGTCCCCCACGAGATGCCAGCGGGTGTCGCCGAGCCCCTGCGTGAGCTCGCGGAAGGCGAACTGCGCCCGGATGACGTCGGCGGCGTCCCCTCCGCCCACCTTGCCGACCTGCAGGAAGCGGATGCCGTCCGGTCCCGGCACGGCGTAGCGCTCGATCGCCGCGGCGGCTGTGACGTCTGCACGCAGGCGGAAGCGCGGACCGGCCTCGCCCTCGGCCCGCTCGGTCACGAGCTCTGCGGGCAGGCCGGTGTCGAGGCGCTCCACGCCGAGGGAGAAGGCCAGCCCGGGCAGCGGGTCGCTGTCGAGGGCGAGCACCGGCTCACCCTGCGCGGCGAGCAGGCGCGCGAACGTGCCGGCGATCACCGACTTGCCCGCCCCACCCTTGCCCACGAACGCCAGGCGCATCATCGCCGGGCAGCCTAGCGCCCCCGGCGCCAACGAAGCAGCCGTCCCCCGGGCGCTGGCGGGCAGGAAGCGGGTCGAACGACCCGACGATCAAGAGCCGAACGGGGGGTCCCACAGCGGCGTCGGCGTGCTAGAAAAGGTTTACCGACGACACGAGTAGTAGACGATGCCGACGATCCGCGAGGTCGCGGCGGCCGCAGAGGTGTCGCTGGCGACGGCGAGCCGGGTCCTGTCCGGAACCCGACGGGTGACCCCCGAGCTGGCAGAGCGGGTGCTCGCGGCCAGCCGTGAGCTCGGCTATCGCACGAACCTCGTCGCCCGCGGGCTGCGCCGTCAGCGCACCGACACGGTCGGCCTCGTCGTGCCCCGGATCGCGAACCCCTTCTTCGCGCGCCTCGTACAGGAGCTCACCTGCCTGCTGCAGCCCGATGAGCGCGTGCTGCTCGTCTGCGATGCTCAGGACAGCGTCGAGGTGGAGGCGGAGGCGCTGCACGCGCTCGTCGACCGCCAGGTAGACGGGCTCATCGTCGTGCCGTCGAGCGGGGCGGCGAGCCGCGCGGCGCTCACGGCCGCAGCCGCCAACGTGCGGCTGGTGCAGGTCGACCGCGTGGTCCGCGGGGCTGGCTTGGACCTCGTGGCTGCCGACCATGCGGCCGGCATCGACATGGTGCTCGACCACCTCGCCGGGTGCGGTTGGCGCCGCACCCTGTACGTGGGCGCGTCCGAGGATGACTCCGCCGGCCGGGAGCGGCTGGCCGCGTACAGGCGCGCGGTCGCCGACGGGCGGACCGAACCGCTGGCCGAGCCACTGCTCGGGTCGTTCTCCGTCGCGTTCGGACAGCAGGCCGGTGCGGCGCTCGTCCGGCGAGCGCTCGCCGGCACCGCGGTCGTCGCCGGCAACGATCTCATCGCCCTCGGTCTTCTCGACGCCCTGCACCGCGCTGGGGTGGCGGTGCCCGAGGAGGTCGCGGTCACCGGGTTCGACGACGTCGGCTTCACCGACGTCAGCGCTCCTCCACTCACGACCGTCCGCCAGCCGGTTGCCGAGATCGCCGCTGGGGCGGTCGAGCTCGTCCTCGCCGAGGACGGCCCCCGCGAGCCGGTCGAGTGGCGCTTCCGCCCGCACCTCGTCGTACGCCGGTCCACCGATCCGAGGGCGCAGCCATGACCGCAGACCGGCCGCTCTTGACCTGCCGCGCGCTGCGGAAGGCCTTCCCGGGCGTCGTCGCACTGGATGCTGTCGACTTCGACGTCTGCACCGGCCAGGTCGTGGCCCTGGTCGGCGAGAACGGCGCCGGCAAGACGACGCTCGTCAAGCTGCTGTCCGGGGTGCACCGGCTCGACAGCGGCGCGATGACCTACGCCGGGCAGCCGTTCGCGCCGCCCGGGCCCGCCGAGGCGATGGACGCCGGCATCGCCATGGTGCACCAGGAGACGAACCTGCTGCTGAACATGTCGGTGGCGGACAACATCTTCCTCGGCCGCCAGCCGCTGCGCGCGGGCCTCGTCGACTACCAAGCCCTGCGGCGGGCCACGCGGCAGCAGCTCGAGCGCGTCGGGCTTGCTGACCTCGACCCCGACGCGCTGGTCGGGCGCCTGGCCGTGGCCGCCCGCCAGAAGGTCGAGATCGCCAAGGCCCTCGCGCTCGACGCGCGCCTGCTCATCCTCGACGAGCCGACCGCGGCCCTGCCCGAGGACGATGCGGAGATCCTCTTCCGCCTCATCGACGACCTCAAGACGCAGGGCGTCGCGTTCGTCTACATCACCCACCGCCTCGGCGAGGTCAGGCGCGTCGCCGACCGGGTGGTCGTGCTGCGCGACGGCCGACGCGTCGCCGAGTTCGACGACCCCACCGTCGACGTCGACGAGTTCGTCCGGGTCATGGTCGGCCGCGAGGTCACCCAGGTGTATCCGGAGCCGCCGGAGCCGGCCGCCGACGAGGTGCTGCACGTCGCGGGCCTCACGCGGGCGGGTGCCTTCGAGGACATCTCCTTCACGGTGCGCGCCGGGGAGGTGCTCGGCATCGCCGGGCTCGTCGGCGCCGGGCGCACCGAGGTCGTGCGCGCCCTCGCCGGCGCAGACTCAGTCGACGCGGGGGAGGTCCGCGTCGACGGCCGGCTGCTGCGGCTGCGCAGCCCCGAGGACGCGCTGCGCGCCGGCATCGTCCTCGTGCCCGAGGACCGCAAGGAGCAAGGGCTCGTCCTCGACCTCTCGCTGCGCGACAACGTCGCGCTGCCGTCGCTGCGGAAGCTTGCGGTCCGGGGCGTCGTGCGCCTCAAGCGGGTGACCGAGCTCGTGCGTGACGTCGCCGGGCAGCTCGACCTCCGCGGACGGCCGGAGCAGCCCGCGCGAACGCTGTCGGGGGGCAACCAGCAGAAGGCCGTGATCGCGAAGTGGCTGCCGCGCGAGCCGCGCGTGGTGATCTTCGACGAGCCCACCCGAGGCATCGACGTCGGCGCCAAGCAGGCGATCTACGCGTTGATCCAGCGACTCGCCAGCCGGGGCGTGGCCGTGGTCGTCATCTCCTCCGAGCTGCCCGAGGTCCTCGGCCTCGCCCACCGCGTGCTCGTGCTCGCCAAGGGCCGTCTCACCGGGGAGCTGGCCCGGTCCGAGGCGACCGAGGAAGCTGTGATGCAACGGGCGGTGAGTGTGTGATGGCACTGCGCGAAGATGTCGCTACCCGCGTCGACCTCACGCAGGTGCGCACGGCCGCCGGACGGCTGCTGTCGGGCAGCGGACCGCTCATCGGGCTGCTGGTCCTCGCGGTGGTGTTGTCGGTGCTGTCGCCGGCGTTCCTGACGGTCGGCAACCTGTTCAACGTCTTCCAGCAGATCGCGGTCCTCGCGACGCTCGCGCTCGGCGTCACCGCGGTGATCATCACCGCCGGCATCGACCTGTCGGTCGGCTCCGTGCTCGGCCTCGGCGGGGCCGTCGCCGGCTGGACGTTCGCGGTCGCGGGCTGGCCGATGGGCCTGGCGATCGTGGCCGGCCTCGGCGTCGGTGCGCTCGCCGGCCTCATCAACGGCCTGCTCATCACCTACGGGCGCCTGCCGCCGTTCGTCGCGACGCTGGCGATGCTGTCCATGGCTCGGGGCGCCGCTCTCGTCGTCACCGACGGCCGCCCGATCTCGGGCTACCCGGGCTGGTTCCGGCTGATCGCGACCCACGACGTGTTCGGCTTCCTGCCGGCCAGCGTCGTGCTCGTGGCGGTGCTGTACCTGCTCGGTGCCGCCTACCTGCGCTACCGGCCGGCGGGGCGGGCGTTGTACGCCATCGGCGGCAACGAGCAGGTGGCCCGGCTGTCGGGCATCAACGTGCGCCGCGCGAAGATCAAGGTCTACACGATGGCCGGGCTGCTGGCCGGGCTGGGGGGACTGCTGCTCGTCGCCCGCCTGAACTCCGCGCAGCCGAACGCCGGCTTCACCCTCGAGCTCGACGTGATCGC
Source organism: Nitriliruptorales bacterium (assembly GCA_007119305.1). GTDB lineage: Bacteria > Actinomycetota > Nitriliruptoria > Euzebyales > Egibacteraceae > SKPY01. The sequence goes on along the minus strand of SKPY01000296.1, from coordinate 3,974 downwards.
GGCCGTCGTCATCGGCGGCGCAAGCCTGCGGGGCGGCGCCGGGACGGTGAGCGGCACGCTCGTCGGCGCGCTGATCATCGGCGTGCTGCGCAACGGCCTGAACCTGCTCGGCGTGTCGTCGTTCTGGCAGCAGATCGTCATCGGGGCGGTGATCGCGATCGCGGTGATGACCGACACGCTGCGCAAGCGCGACCAGACCTGAAGGAGACCTACCGAGATGGAACGCTCGGAAGGAAAGGAGCAACCGATGTCCGCAAAGCGCATCGCGCTGGCGCTCGTCGCGGTGCTCGTCCTGGCGCTAGCCGCCTGTGGCGAGCCAGCGATCGACGAGCTGCCGGACGAGGAGATCACCGTTGGCCTGTCGATCTCGACGCTGGCCAACCCGTTCTTCGTGACGCTGCGAGATGGAGCGCAGGAGGCCGCCGACGCCGCCGGCGTCGAGCTGGTCGTCGCCGACTCGCGCGACGACGCCTCGACCGAGGCCGACAACATGCAGGACCTCATCGTCCAGGAGGTCGACGTCATCATCATCAACCCGGTCGACTCGGACGCCGCCGTGGCTGCGGTGGAGTCCGCCAACCAGGCCGGCATCCCCGTCGTCACCGTCGACCGCGGTGTCACCGGCGGCGAGATCGTCTCGCACATCGCGAGCGACAACGTGCTCGGCGGCCGGCTCGCCGGCGAGCTGCTGTTCGAGCTCATCGGCGGCAGCGGCAAGGTCGCCCAGCTCGAGGGCATCCCCGGCACCTCGGCCGCACGTGACCGCGGCACCGGCTTCGAGGAGGCGCTCGCCGCAGCCGAGGACATCGAGCTCGTGACGAGCGTGACCGCCAACTTCAGCCGCGACGAGGGGTTCACCGTGGCGCAGGACGTGTTCACCGCGCACCCCGACCTCGACGGGCTGTTCGCCCAGAACGACGAGATGGCGCTCGGCGCGCTCGAGGCTGCTGAGGCCGCGGGCATCGCCGACGACCTCATCATCGTCGGCTTCGACGCCGCCGACGACGCGCTCGCCGCGATCGCCGACGGCCAGATGCACGGCACCGTCGCCCAGCTGCCAGCCGAGATGGGCAAGATCGGCGTGGAGCAGGCGGTCGCGGTTGCCCAGGGTGAGACCGTCGACGCTGAGATCCCGGTCGAGGTCGAGGTCGTGACCGAGGACAACGTCGGCGCGTTCCTCGACGAGTAGCCGGCCGTGACCGGACGCGCAGCCGACGACGCCGCCGGGCCCACCGTCTCGGTGGCGGTCGTCGGCAGCGCCAACCTCGATCTGGTGGTGCCCGTCGAGCGCCATCCCCGCCCAGGGGAGACGGTGCTCGGCGGTGACCACTACCGGGCGCCCGGCGGCAAGGGCGCGAACCAGGCGGTCGCCGCCGCGCGGCTCGGCGGGCAGACGAGCTTCGTCGGGCTCGTCGGTGACGACGACGCCGGCCGCACGCTCACGTCGGCGCTGCGCCGTGCGGGCGTTGACACAGGCGCCCTCGGGGTGCACCCGGAGGCGCCATCGGGCCTCGCGCTCATCGCGGTCGACCCGCACGGCGAGAACACGATTGTCGTGAGCCCGGGCGCGAACGCGCGCGTGGGTCCCGAGGAGATCGCGGCGGCGGAAGCGCGGCTCCGCACCGCCGGTGCCGTGCTCCTCCAGCTCGAGATCCCCCTGCCTGCCGTCGCAGCCGCCGCAGCCGCTGCCGGCGGCCTCGTCATCCTCAACCCGGCGCCGGCCGCACCGCTGCCGGCCGAGCTCCTCGAGCGGGTCGACGTGCTCGTGCCCAACCGCACCGAGCTCGCCACGCTCGCGGGCACGCCAGTGCCCGAGACCCTCGAGGACGTCGAGCGGGCCGCGGACGCGCTGGCGCCCGAGCGGATCGTCGTGACGCTCGGTGCCGACGGCGCGCTCGTGTGCGACCGCGGCACGGTCGAGCACGTGCCGGCCCTCGAGGTCGAGGCGGTCGATGCGACCGCCGCCGGCGACGCCTTCTGCGGCGCCCTGGCGGTCGCGCTCGTCGGCGGTGTCACGCTCGCGGACGCCGCCAGACGCGCCACGGTCGCGGCGGCGCTCGCGGTGACCCGCAAGGGCGCCCAGCCATCACTGCCCACGGCCTCGGAGGTCGCTGGGCTGCTCGAGGAGGTGTCCCGATGAAAGCCACCGGTCTGCTCCACCCGGAGCTGTCGGCGATCATCGCCGGGCTCGGGCACGGTGACCTGCTCGGCGTCGCCGACGCCGGCTTGCCGATCTCACCGGCGACGCTGCGCGTGGACCTTGCCTTCGCACCGGGCAAGCCGGCCGTCCAGGACGTGCTCGACGCGCTGCTCGCGGAGCTCACGGTCGAGGCGTACGTGCTGGCGGAGGAGTCGAAGGCCCACGCCGGCTGGCTCGTCGACTTCCTCGCCGGGCGGCTGCCTGGCGCCGCAGTGGTGTGGGTCGACCACGAGACCCTGAAGGCCCGCTGCGCCACCGCCCGTGCGGTCGTGCGCACCGGGGAGTTCCGCCCCTACGGCAACGTCCTGCTCGCAAGCGGGGTGCCGTTCGCGCCCGGCTGACCGCCGGGCTCTACGGGGCCGCCCGCCACGCCCCCTCCCGGCGGGGATCCGTGGCACCGACGAGCTCGTCACCGTCGTAGTCGATCTCGATAACCTGCACGGAGCCCCAGTAGTAGGGCAGCTCGGGTTGGGTCAGCCCGGTGTAGCCGCGCGCGCGCAGCGCCTCGGCGACGTCGGCGGGCAGCGGCTGCTCGGTCTCCAGCTCGGTGCCGGTGTTGTGGAAGCGGGGTGCCTGGACCGCCTCCTCGAGGGGCTCTCCGTGCAGCGCCCAGCGGGCGATGACCTGCGCCAGCACGATCGGGATGCGCTGGCCGCCGGGGGTGCCCGCACCGAGGATCGGCCGGCCCTCGGCGTCGCGGACCAGCACCGGGGCGCTCCAGCTGACCGAGCGCCGGCCGGGCGCCGGTTCGTTCGCCTCGCCCGCGCCGATGTCGAAGCGCCGGAGCTGGTCGTTCAGGAAGAACCCCAGCTCGTCGGTGCCGGCGCCCCAGAAGTTCGTGAGCGTGTTCGTCATCGACACGACGGTTCCGTCGCCGTCGACCACCGTGATGTGCGTCGTGTTGCCCTCGAGGCCACCGTCGCGGCGTGAGCGGTCGAGCGTGGTGACGGTGTCCATCGGGACCCGGTCGGCCAGCTCCGCGTTGTGCTGCGGGTCGGTGAGGGCTGCGAGCGGCACGTCGACGAAGTCCGGGTCGCCCACCTCCCAGTGCAGGGTGTGCTCGGCGAGCCGCCAGGCGGTCGCGATGCTGTGGACGAAGTCGGCCGAGCCGGGCTCGTGCTCCTCGAGCCCCAAGGCCTCGGCGAGCTGGAGCAGCTGCACCACCGCCACACCGGCGAGCGGGGGGGGCGGCGGCGAGCTCCGCCTGCTCGAGTGGGGCGCCCGGCTGCAGCGCGCTGCCGTCCGGGAACAGGTGGGGCAGCTCGGCGGCAGGCAGCCGGTGCGCGGCGCTGCGCAGCTGCGCGGCGACGGTGTCCGACGTCGCGACGCCGTCGCGTGCCAGCCTGATCGCCGGGGCGAAGAGGTCGGCGGGCTCGGCGCTGCCGTGGGCCTCGTGGAGGGCTTGCATGCCCGCGACGAAGCCGGGGACGCCCGTGTCGGTGGACGGGATGCGGCCGTCCGCGGCCACGACCTCCCGGTAGTCGTAGGCCACCGGCTCGGCGCCCTCCTCTGCGACCAGTGCCGCTCCGCCACCCCCGAGCCCCGAGGCGAACGGCTCCACGACGCTGACGGCGTAGGCCGTGGCGATCGCCGCGTCGACGGCGGTGCCCCCGTCGTCGAGGACCGCCAGCCCGACGTCGACGGCGTCGGGGTGCGCGGCGCTGACGCCGTGCATGCCGACGGAGTGCGGGGTCGGCGCCGGCGTCGGGGTTGCCTGCGGTGTGGGGGTCGGCGTCGTCGCCGGCGCGTCGGGGCTGGCCGCGGGGTCCCCAGG
>SKPY01000051.1 GCA_007119305.1 Nitriliruptorales bacterium | reverse complement strand
GCGAGTTGCGGGTCATGATGCGCAGCGCCGCCTCGTTGGGCACGCCGGCGTCCCACAGCTTGATCGGCGGGACCATGAGGCCTTCCTGGTAGACCTCGGTCGCCCAGGAGGGCATCGAGCCTGGCACGGCTCCGCCGATGTCGTCGTGGTGGCCGAACGCCTGCACGAAGCACACGACGGACGGCTCGTCCGACCCCTCGGCGTGGAACACGGGCACGGTGACGCAGAGGTCCGGCAGGTGCCCGATGCCGCCCTCGGAGGAGTACACGTCGTTGTGGAAGTAGACGTCGCCGGGCCGCATCGTCGCGAGCGGGAAGTCGCGCACGACCGGGTGCACGAGCGCCGAGTAGCTGCGGCCGGTGAGCTTGCGCAGCCTGCGGTCGTGGATGCCGGCGCGGAAGTCGTGCGCGTCGCGGATCATCGGGCTGCGGGCCGTGCGGCCGATGGCGTCCTCGACCTCGCGCTCGACGCTGGCGAGCGTGCCCTCGACGATCTCGACGACGACGGGGTCAACCTCGGTGGCCATGGCGCTAGCCCTTCTCGACGGTGACGTTGCCGAGCTCGTCGACGCGGGCGACGAACCCCGGGTGCAGGGGCATGGTGGAGCCGAACTCCTCGACCACGGCGGGGCCGGTGAGCTCGTCCCCGGCGCGCAGCTTCGAGCGGTCGAAGGTGGGCGTCTCGACCCAGGCGTCGAAGTAGGCCCGTCGGCTGCCCGTGCGGGCGGCCGAGGGGTCGCCGTCGCCCGCGGGCAGGCGGGCTAGCTCCGGGGTGCGGATGGGGCCGACGCCGGTGACGCGCAGGTTGACCCACTCGACGGCGTGCTCGGGCTGGTGGCGGTAGCAGTAGCCGTAGAGGCGCTCGTGCTCGTCGTGGAAGGCGGCCAGCACGGCGTCGGCGAGATCCGCGTCGACCGGGCCGTCGGGCGCGTGCACCCGCACCTCGAACGCCTGCCCGTAGTAGCGCAGGTCCGCGGACCGGACGAAGCGGCGCTCGGCGGCCGCGAAGCCCTCGCGGGCGAGCGCCGCGTCGGCCTCGGCCTCGAGCTGCGCGTACACCACGCCGACCGCGTCGCGGTCGAGATCGGCGTGCTGCTCGACGCGGGTGCGCACGTAGTCGTTCTTCACGTCCACGGCGAGCAGCCCGAAGGCCGAGAGGTTCCCCGGGTCCGGCGGCACGACGGCCCCGGCGACGCCGAGCACGTCGACGAGCGTGCAGGCGCTCAGCGGGCCGGACCCGCCGAAGGCCGTCAGCGCGAAGTCGCGCACGTCGAGGCCACGCTGCACCGTGATCCGCCGGATCGCGTTGGCCTGGTTCCACGCGTTGATCTCCAGCACCCCCGCGGCGGCTGCCTCCAGGTCGAGCCCGAGGTCTGCGGCGAGGGCCTCGAAGCCGCGCCGGGCGGCGTGGACGTCGAGGGGGATGCGGCCGCCGAGCAGGTGCGGGGGGATGCGGCCGAGCAGCGCGTGCGCGTCGGTGACCGTCGGCTCGGCGCCGCCCTGCGCGTAGCACAGCGGGCCGGGCACCGCGCCGGCCGAGCGCGGCCCGACCTTGAGGTTGCCCTCCGGCGCGACCCAGGCGACCGACCCGCCGCCGGCGCCGACGGTGACGACGTCGATCATCGGGATCTTGGACGGGTACGCCCCCACCTGCCCCTCGGTGGTGAGCGTCGGCTCGCTGCCGAGGACCACCGCGACGTCGGTGGAGGTGCCGCCGCCGTCCAGCGTGATGACCCGGTCGTGGCCGGCCGCCGTCCCGACGTACGCGGCGCCGAGCGCGCCAGCGGCCGGACCGGACAGCACGGTGGTGATGGGCTGGTGGACGATCTCGTCCGCCGAGGCCACGCCGCCGTTGGACTTCATGACCATGAACGGCATGTCACCCGCCTGGGCGCGCAGCTGCCCCGCGATGCGGCCCAGGTACCGGGTCACGCGCGGCTTGACGGCCGCGTCGACGAGGGTGGTGACCGAGCGCTCGTACTCGCGGTACTCGCGCAGGACGTCGCTCGACAGCGAGACGACGCAGTCGGGGTGCTCGGCGGCGAGCACCTCGCGCATGCGCTGCTCGTGCGCCGGGTTGGCGTAGGCGTGCAGGAAGCACACGCCGACGCACGTGATCCCCTGCTCGCGGAACCAGCGCGCGGCAGCGACGGCGGACGCCTCGTCGAAGGGGCGCACGCACGAGCCGGTGTGGTCGAGCCGGCCGCCGACCTCGCGGACGCGGTGCACGGGCACGATGCGGTCGGGCTTCACCCAGAAGTAGGAGTTGCCGTAGCCGTCGGGCACCGACTGGCGCGCGATCTCGAGCACGAAGCGGAAGCCTTGCGTGGTCACGAACCCGAGGTCGCCGACGTCGCCCTCGAGCAGCGCGTTGGTCGCCACGGTCGTGCCGTGGGTGACCGCGCTGATCTGCCCGGCGTCGGCGCCGAGCAGGTCGAGCGCGGCCGCGACGGCGTGCATGAACCCGACCGTCGGATCGTCCGGGGTGCTCGGGGTCTTCGTCGTGACCTGGCGGCCGGCGTGCTCGTCGAGCGCGACGACGTCGGTGAACGTGCCGCCGGTGTCGATCCCGATGCGGATGTGTGCGCTCATCGTCTTGTGCCCCGGGCTTGGTGGTCCGCCCAGGCTAGAACGCCGCCGCCGGCGACCTCGCCCAGGTTGCTCCACGCGACCGAGGCCTGTCCACAACGACCGTCAGTTCCCATGAGCTCTGTCACAGGGTTCTCGTACCATATGACCATGAACGAGAACACAGGTTCGCCGGTGATCCCGACCCCCACGGGCACGGACCTGGCCGCACTGGTCGATGCCCTGCGCGACGCCAACCGACTGCTCGCGAGGGCCGTGCTGCTGGCCGGGCGCCTGGCCGGCTCTGGGGTCTGCGAGCGCGTCGAGGGCTTGCCGCTGGAGCACTTCATCGGCCTGGCCGCGCGCATGACTGGCGCGGACCGGCGCATGGTCGTGGCCGCCGGGGAGACGCTGGCGGCCCTGCCGACCGTGGCCCGGCTGTTCGCAGACGGCGACCTCTCGTGGGGCCAGGTGCGCGCGATCGTGTGCGCGGCGAAGCGCCTGACCGCCGCTGAGCGCGCCGAGCTCGACGCCCGCATCGACGCCACGCTCGCCGAGCACGGAGGCGCAGACGCGTTCGATCCCGACGGGCTCGTGTGGGCCGTCGACGCCGCCGTCGAAGAGCTGCGCCCGGCGGCGGCCGAGCG
>SKPY01000442.1 GCA_007119305.1 Nitriliruptorales bacterium | reverse complement strand
GCCTCGAGCGCCGCGAACGCGGCGGCCAGCCCGCGGCGTCCGCCCACGACCGCGATCGTCTTGAAGACGTTGACGGTCACGTCGGAAGCACGCAGCGCCGCCACCACGCGGGGGGCGGCGCGGCGCAGCCGTGCGCGGGACCCGAGGTTCTGCGAACGGTAGCCGCACAGCCGCCCGTCGCCCGCGAACACCGCGAGCCCGGTGCGCAACCCCAAGTCCACGGCGAGCAGCTGGTGTTGCATCGCGCCAGCGTAAGGCCGTCACACCCGGGCGCGCCCGACATGCCCGGCGAGCCCGCTGGCGTGGTCGTCCACGGCGACGAACGCGTCCGGATAGGTGCGCTCGATCGTGGCGATGACGTGCTGTGCTGCGCGCCGCTTGACCACCGCGAGCACCATCTGGACGGGGCCGTCCTTGCCCCAGCCCTCGAACAGCGTCGCGGCATGCCCGGCCCGGCGGATCCGCTCGGCGACGACGTGGCCCGCGAGCTCCCGGCCCTCGCTCGCGGGCACGAACACCCGCACGGTGACGAGGCCGATGCGGGCCCGGTGCACGATCGACAGGCCGATCCACGTGCCGGTCGCCACCCCCACGACGAAGCCCGCGAAGCGTGCCACCGACAGATCGGCGAACACGATGCCCGCGGCCGACAGCCAGATCGATGCCTCGAGCGCCGCGAACGCGGCGGCCAGCCCGCGGCGTCCGCCCACGACCGCGATCGTCTTGAAGACGTTGACGGTCACGTCGGACGCACGCAGCGCCGCCACCACGAGGGCGGGCCAGATCAGCGGCCACCACGAAGCAGGCGCCGCCGCAACGTCCAAAAGCTCGACCGCGGCCATTCCACTGGCAGCATGCCCCATCCCCGGCGGTCCGCGACCTGGCGCACATGGCCAAACGGCCCAGTCAGGCCTGGCCGGCGGGTCCCCAGCCACCGCCCCCGGGGGTCTCGACGCGAATGCGATCACCGGGCTGCAGGTTCCAGGTGCCCTTGCCTGCAAGGACTGTCTCTTGACCGTCGGCGTGGCGCAGGACGTTGCGGCCCGCTGACCCATCCGCACCGCCACGCAGCCCCCAGGGGGCACGCCGGCGGCGCTCGGTCTGCAGCGTGAGCGTGGCGGCGGTGAGCACCTCGATCTCCCGGATCAGGCCGTCGCCACCGGGGTGGCGCCCTGCACCGCCCGAGCCCCGGCGCAGCTCGTAGTGCCAGATCCGCAAGGGGTAGGCGAGCTCTGCGGCCTCCACCGGGGTGTTCTGGGTGTTGGTCATGCCGGTGTGCACGCCCGACATGCCTGGCCGGAAGGGTGTGCCGCCTTCGCCGCCGCCGAGGGTCTCGTAGTAGCTGAACGCCACGGGGTCGCTGGCACCCAGCAGCACGTTGTTCATCGTGCCCTGGCTCGCGGCGGGCACCTGCTCCGGCAGCGCCTGCGCGAACGCGCCGAGCAGCACGTCGACGATGCGCTGGCTGGTCTCCACGTTGCCGGCCGCGGTGGGAGCAGGGAAGGTGGCGTGCACGACGCTGCCCGGCGGGGTGCGCACCTCCAGCGGGCGGTAGCAGCCGGCGTTCGGTGGCGCGTCGGGGTCGGTCAGCAGCCGGAACACGAAGTAGGCGGCCGAGACCGTCACCGCCCGCACGGCGTTCACGCTCGAGCGCACCTGCGCGTCGGTGCCGGCGAAGTCGACGACGACGTCCTCGTCCGCGACGGTGATCGCCGCCCGGATGGTGACCAGGTCGTCGAGCTCCAAGACGTCAGCGAAGCGGTAGGAGCCGTTGGGGATGCGCGTCACGGCGCTGCGCACCCGCCGTTCGCTGTAGTCGCAGACCTCCCGCATCGCCGCGTGCAGGCCCTCGACCCCCAACCGCTCAGCGAGCTCGCCCAGCCGGCGCGCACCGACGTGGTTGGCGGCGAACTGGGCACGCAGGTCGCCGCGGCGCTCGTGCGGCGTGCGGGAGTTCGCCGCCACGAACCGGAGCACGTCCTCGCGCACGCCCTGGCGATCGGCGACGACCGTCGGGGGGATGCGCACGCCCTCGGCGGCGATGTCGCGCGCATCCGCTGGCATCGAGCCGGGAGCGGCCCCGCCGACGTCGGCGTGATGCGCACGGTTCGCGACATAGCCGAGCAGCACCTCCCGCTCGTCGTACACGCCGGCAACCAGGGTGAGGTCGGGCAGGTGCGTGCCGCCCATGTAGGGGTCGTTCAACAGCACCGCCACCCCGGGCTCCAGCCGCCCCCCGCAGGCCTCCAGCGCGGCGGCGACGCTGCCGGGCATCGACCCGAGATGGACGGGGATGTGCTCGGCTTGCGCGACCATCGTCCCCTCGGGGTCGAACAGCGCCGCCGAGCAGTCCGCGCGCTCCTTGATGTTGGGCGAGTAGGCCGCCCGACGCAGCGCCACGCCCATCTCCTCGGCCACGCCCGCCAGGGCGTGGCGGACGACCTCCAGCTGCACGGCGGTGAGCGTCTGGCGTTGGTCAGCCATCGAACGTCACCACCAGGTTGTGCGCGCCGTCGACCCGCGCGCGATCGTCGGGACCGAGGAGGGTCGTCGTGTCGGACTGCTCGATGAGCGCCGGTCCTGCCACCGTGTCCCCCGGCTGCAGAGCGGCCCGGTGGATCACCCTGGCAGGCAACCAGCGCCCGCCGACGCCGATCTCGCGTTCGCTCTCGGGCTCGGGCGTCCCTTGGTCCCAGGCGGCCGGGAGCCCCGCGAGCTGGGGCTCCCCTTCGGCGACGACCCGGGCCGTGACGACCTCCACGGGCTCGGCGGTCATCGCGTAGCCGTACGCCTCTGCGTGCGCGGCGTGCAGCACGTCCGCCAGCGGCCGGTCGTCGGCTACGGTGACGCGCAGCTCGTGGGACTGGCCGGCGTAGCGGCAGTCTGCGAGCCGCCGCAGCCGGGCGACCTGCGCGACCCCCTGGCGGCGCAGCTCGGCCTGGGCGTCGTCCTCGAGGCGCGACCACAGCGCAGACAGGTCGTCGTCGGCGCCGGCCATGACCGTCAGCGACGCCTCGTGGCGTGCGGGCGCCAGCACGAGCCCCAAGGCGGACAGCACCCCCGGCGCCGGCGGGACGAGCACCGCGGCGCAGCCCAGCTCACGCGCCAGGGCGGTGGCGTGCAGGGGCCCTGCACCGCCGTACGCGACGAGCGCGAGCGTGGCGGGGTCGACGCCGCGTTCCGTGGAGACGCGCCGCAGCGCCCGCGCCATCGTCGCCCGCACGACCGTGAGCACG
>SKPY01000241.1 GCA_007119305.1 Nitriliruptorales bacterium | reverse complement strand
CGAGCGCCACGTGGAGCGCGGCGTTGATCCGCAGCGCGTCCGTCCAGCGTGCGGCCCCCTCCAGCAGGCGCGTGTCCTCGAACCGGGGGGTCGGCGCCCCGACGTGTGCCGCAGGGGAGCTCACCGCTGCACCTCCTCGCGCTCGCCGCCGACGGGGCCCGCCGGCACGCGGGCCCATCCTGCCCTCCTGCGACGGCCGAGCGTCAAGCGCCGGGCGGTCACCGGGCTGGGCTGCGTGCACGCGACGCACGCGGCCTGCGTCCGCCGCTGGGCCGGGCGCCCGTAGGCTGGCGTGATGGCTGAGGACACCCGCACCGAGTACCGCCAGTACCGCTTCACCCCGCCGCCGGGGGCGTCCGACATCCTGCTCGTGCGCCACGGCGAGTCGCAGCCCGCCAAGCTCGACGAGCCGTTCACGCTGGTGGACGGGCAGGCTGACCCGCCGCTGGACCCCCGCGGCCACGACGAGGCCGAGCGGGTCGCCGGGCGCCTGGCCGGCCAGCGGCTCGGCGCGATCTACGTGACGACCCTGCGCCGGACGGTGGAGACGGCTGCGCCGCTGGCCGAGCGCCTCGGCCTCACGCCGCGGGTCGAGCCGGCCCTGCGCGAGGTGCACCTCGGCGAGTGGGAGGGGGCGGAGTTCCGCGCCCGCGTGCAGGCGCAGGACCCGATCGTGCGCGCGATGTTCGCCGAGGAGCGCTGGGACCTCATCCCCGGCGCGGAGTCCAACGAGGCGCTCGTCGCCCGCCTGCGCGCCGGGATCGGGCGCATCGCCGCGACCCACGCCGACGAGCGCGTCGCGGTCTTCACCCACGGCGGGGTCATCGCCACGCTCGCGACCCTGGCGACCGGCGCGCGGCCGTTCGCCTTCCTCGGCGCGGACAACGGCTCGATCACCCATCTCGTCGTCGACGACGACCGCTGGATCCTGCGCCGCTTCAACGACACGGGCCATCTCGGCACCGACCTCGACCGCCCGCCGGAGCCGCTCACCTGACCCGGACTTTCCTTTCGCGCGGACCCGGCCTACGATGCGGCGGCGAGGGCGTGCGACCGGAAGGGGCGTGGGTGGAGCCAGAGCTCGAGGAGGCGCTGCAGGCGCTGGGTCTCGACGGCAGGGTCCCGGCGCTGGAACAGGGCCTCGACACCGCGCAGGACTACCTTCGCCAAACCCGCACCGCCCTCGATCAGGCGCTCGGCGAGAAGCCGACCGTCGAGGTGCTCCTGTGCGGCCCCATCGCTCGCGGCGGCGCGAGCCCGCACAGCGAGTTCGACGCCCTCGTCGTCACGTTCGGCCTCGCCGAGCAGCCCGACCTCATCCCCGACGTGCTGACCGCCGTCGAATCGGTGCGCGAGGACCTGAAGCTGCGCGAGCCGCTACGCCCACGGCCCGGCGGCCGCGTCGTGGCGGCCCAGGACCTCGTCGACGCGATCGGGTTCACCGGCGACACCACCGCAGCCAACGCGGCCCGCATCGCGGCCCTCACGGATTCGGTGTCGGCCTACCGCAGCCAGCGGCGCGACGACCTCCTCGCCGCGCTCACCGGCCGCTACCTCGCCCCCTACCCGCCGCACAAGAAGGGCCCCCCGCGCCCGCTCGTGAACGACGTGCTGCGCGCGTGGCGGACCATGGCGGTCGACTACCAGGCGTTCGCCACCGACCACCGGCCCGACCGCGGCTGGGGGCTGCGCTACCTCGACCTCATCATCGGGCGCAAGCTGTGGCTGGCCGGCACGCTCGCCGTGGTCCTGGCGTGCGAGGAGTGCGACGTCGACTACTTCGTCGACGGGTTCTCGCGCCCGCCGCTCGCGCGCCTGGCCAGGCTGCTGCCGCTGCTCAAGGCACCGCTGCGCCGTGCCGAGCTGCGCACGGTCTTCGAGGTGGCCGAGGTGTTCACCGGCGCGCTGGGCGACGACGGGTTCCGCGCCGAGGCCGCGGAGGTCACCTGCCGGGCCGACCTCGACGAGCACCCGCACGTGCGCCGGATGATCATCCGCGCCCGGGAGCTGCAGAGCGCGCTCGAGGGCATCTTCTTCGACACGCCCGCGCTCGCCACCGCCGCCCGCAAGTACCTGAGCTTCTAGCCGGCGGGTCCGGCCGCGTCGCGAGCCCGCGGCTCGGCGGTCGCGCTCGTCCGAGCGGGGCCAGTGGTGGGGATGCCGGCTCCGGCCGCGGCCGGGGGGCAGCCGCGGCCGGAGCGGCGTTGGGGTGGTCGAGGACGGCTCAGGCGGTGAGCTCGTCGATGCGAGCCAGCACGCCGTCGTCGAGCCGGTCGAGGACGTCGAGCGCCCGCATGTTCTCCTGCACCTGCTCGACACGGCTCGCGCCGGTGATGACCGTGGACACGTTCGGGTTGCGGGCGCACCAGGCGATCGCGAGCTGGGCGAGCGTGCAGCCGAGCTCGTCGGCGACGTCCTTCAGGGCGCGCACCGTCGCGGTGGTCGCCTCGTCAGCGATCTGGTCGCGCAGCAACCCGTAGCCGGGCAGCGTCGCCCGGCTGCCCTCGGGGATGCCGTCGAGGTACTTGCCGGTCAGCGCCCCCGACGCGAGCGGGCTCCAGGTCGTGGTGCCGAGGCCGATGTCGGCGTACAGCCGCGCGTACTCCCGCTCGACCCGGTCGCGGTGCAGCAGGTTGTACTCCGGCTGCTCCATCTGCGGCTTGTGCAGGTGGTGGCGCTCGGCGATCTCCCAGGCCGCGCGGATCTCGTCGGCGGCCCACTCCGAGGTGCCCCAGTACAGGGCCTTGCCCGACTCGATGATGTCGTGCATGGCCCGGACCGTCTCCTCGATCGGGGTGTGGCGGTCGGCCCGGTGGCAGAACACGAGGTCGACGAAGTCCAGACCGAAGCGCTCGAGCGAGGCGTCGATGGCCTGCATGAGGTACTTGCGGTTGAGCGTGCGCCGCATGTTCACGTACTTCTTGGACAGGCCCCAGTAGAACTTCGTCGACACGACGTAGGACTCGCGCGGCCAGCCGAGCTTGGCGAACGCCCGCCCCATGATCCGTTCCGACTCCCCGGCGGCGTAGGCCTCGGCGTTGTCGAAGAAGTTCACCCCGGCGTCGTAGGCGGCCTCCATGCAGGCCGCGGCCTGCTCGTCGTCGAGCTGGTCGCGGAACGACACCCACGAGCCGAACGACAGCACGCTGACCCGCAGCCCCGCGCTGCCCAGTCGGCGGTAGGTCATCTCCATCTCGGCAAGCTCCTCGCAGCGGCACGGCGGCGGTCGGGCAGCCCGAGT
>SKPY01000230.1 GCA_007119305.1 Nitriliruptorales bacterium | reverse complement strand
TGTCAGGCGCCGCGGCGAGGTCGAGGGTCGCAGCGGCCCCGAGCAGGGTGCCTGGGGCCGCCCCCACGAGGTGCGCTGCCTGCGCCACGGCGAAGCCGCCGCCGACCGCCCAGGCGCCGGGCGGACCCACCCAGGCGACCACCGGCACCGTGCTCGCCTCGATGGCGTCGACCACGGCCGACGCGCCGGGGCCCAGCGCTCCAGGGGTGTCGAGCTCGAGCACGACCACCTCGGCGCCAGCGGCGTTCGCGCGCTCGAGGACGTCGACGACGTAGCCGGCCAGCGTCCGGTCGATGACCCCGTCGACCTCGACGACCTCGACCAGCGGTCCGTCCGCGTCGGCAAGCGCCAGCGACGCGGTCATCAGTACGAGGCCGGTGAGCAGGCACAGCGCCGCGAGCGCGCGCCGGCGACGGCGGTGCGCAGGCATGGCGGACTGGCCGCGCACCCGAGAAGACACCATGCCTGCAAGTGTGCCGCATGGGGTTGGGCAACGCCGCATCGGCACGCCCCCGGGTGGATGCGGCGGGCAGGCGCAGGGTATAGGTGGGACTGCAGCCCGACACGCGGGCACGCATGTCCGCCTCTGCTGCTCGAGCATGACCCCGTCCCGTGGACTGACCGGAGCGCGCAGTGGACACCGCCGACTTGCTTGACATCCGGGTGGCGCTGGTGACCGGCAAGGGCGGGGTGGGCAAGTCCACGGTCGCCGCCGCCCTGGCGATCGCCGCGGCCCGGACCGGCCGGCGCACGTGCCTCGTGGAGGTGGAGGGGCGTCAGACCTTCTCCCGGCTGTTCGGCACCCAGCCGTGGGACTTCAGCGAGCGCGAGTTCCGACCGGGGCTGTACGGGCTGTCGCTCGATCCGGAAGCCTCGCTGGCCGAGTACCTGGAGATGTTCTACGGGGCGAAGCGGATCTCGAAGCTCGTGGTGGGCAACGCCGCGGTCGAGTTCGCGACCACGGCGGCGCCGGGCATCAAAGACGTCCTGCTGATCGGCAAGGTCCGCGAGATGGAGCGTCGCCGCGACGACGACGGACGCTTCCACTACGACAGCATCGTCGTCGACGCGCCACCGACGGGACGCATCGTGAACTTCCTGCGGGCCCCCGAGGCGACCACGGAGCTCGTCAGCGTCGGCCCGGTCCGTCACCAGGCCCAGAGCCTGGTGGACATGCTCCTCGATCCGGCACGCACCTGCGCGCTGCTCGTCACCCTGCTGGAGGAGATGCCCGTGACCGAGACCCTTGAGAGCACCGAGGCCCTCAGGCGCCTCGGCATGCAGGTGGGCCCGGTCGTGGTCAACCGGGTGCTGCCCCGGCGTTTCGCCGACGACGAGCGCAAGGCGCTGACCGACGATCTCGAGGTCGAGCACCTCGCTCGGGTGCTGGACGGGGCCGGCCTCGAGGTCGACACCGACGCCGCGCAGCTGCTCCTCGACCGCGGGCGCGAGGAGCTCGCCAGGATCGACCTGCAGGACTCCATGCGCGAGCGGCTCACGGAGCATCTCGACAGCGGCTTGTTCGAGCTGCCTGAGATCTACGCGGACGACTTCGCCGCCGACGAGGTCGGGCTGCTCGCCGACCGCTTCGAGGAGGCCTGGCAGTGACGTCCCGGGATGCCGCAATCCTGCGCAAGGCCCGCGCACGGGACCTGCGCGACGTCGTCGGGCAGGCCCACATCATCGTCTGCACCGGGGCCGGGGGGGTCGGCAAGACCACGAGCGCCGCCGCGCTCGCGCTCGGCGCCGCGGCGGCCGGACGCAAGACGATCGTCCTCACGATCGACCCGGCTCGCCGGCTCGCGCAGTCGTTGGGGCTGAAGACCCTCGAGCACACGCCCCGACCGGTGCGGGGCGCGGAGGGTCTCGAGGCGATGATGCTCGACATGAAGTACACGTTCGACGAGGTGATCGACCGCCATGCGCCGGATCCGAGCCGGGCTCAGCGCATCAAGTCGAACCGCTTCTACCAGCAGCTGTCGAACTCGCTCGCCGGCACGCAGGAGTACATGGCGATGGAAAAGCTGTACGACCTGCACCACGCCGGGACGTACGACTGCATCGTCATCGACACCCCGCCGACGCGCAACGCGCTGGACTTCCTCGACGCACCCCGCCGGCTGACGGACTTCCTCGAGGGGCGCTTCCTCAAGCTGTTCCTCGCGCCGGGACTGCGTGCAGGACGGACGATCGGCCGCGCAGTGGGCTTCGGCACGGGACTGTTCATGCGGGCAGCCTCGCGCATCACCGGCGCGGGCGTCCTCGAAGACCTCGGCGACTTCTTCCAGTCGTTCGAAGGGATGTACGAGGGCTTCAAGCAGCGGGCGCAGGCCGTCTACCGCCTGCTGTCGAGCCCGGGCTCGTCGTTCGTCGTGGTCACGACCCCCGAGGCGCCGGCGCTGCGCGAAGCCCGCTACTTCCTGCGCCGGCTCGAGCAGGACGGGATGCCGCTCGGTGGCGTGGTCGTCAACCGCGCCACCCCACGTCCGGCCGCTGAGCTCGCGCACGCCGACGCCGAAGCGTTGGAGGCAGCCGCGCGGCAGCTGGCCGCCGACGGGACGGAGGCGCGGGTCGCCGCCAAGCTGCTGCACCTGCACCGCGACCTCGCGGACACCGCCCGGCGCGAGCAGCGGGCGGTCACCGCGGCCCTGCACGGGGTCGACCCGGTCGCGCTCGTGGAGGTCCCCCGGTTCGGCGGGGACGTGCACGACCTCAGCGGCCTGGAGCTGGTCGGGCGCCACCTGCACGGCCCCGTGGCGTGAGGACCCGCCGCGCGTGTTTGAGCGGGCCGCGGCGGGTCCGTATCCTCGTGGGAACGGACACGCCGCCCTTGCGTGGCGTGCCCTGACAGGTCATGGCCAAATCCCCCTCGCGTCGCCGCAGTCCGACCGAGCCCGGCGTGCTCTACACCCTGGGCGACGTCGTCGTGCGCCTCGGGCTGATGGCCGTGCTCATCGTCGGCGCGGCGCTGCTGCTCGGTGCGAGCCTGGCGCCCACGGCGAGCGTGGCGGCCGCCATCGTGCGCACCATCGACGCGGACCTGCTCGACTACCCCCCGCTGCCCGAGGACCTGCGCCAGCTCGCCGAGCGCAGCGTGATCCTCGACCGCAACGGCGACCGCCTCGCCATCGTCCGCGAGGAGAACCGGGTCCTCGTCGCGCTCGACGACGTGCCCGAGCACGCGCGGCAGGCCGTGCTCGCCACCGAAGACGCCGACTTCTACGCGCACGAGGGCGTCCACTGGCGCGCCGTCGCGCGGGCCGCGCTCGGCAACGTGCAGGCAGGCGAGATCACCAGCGGGGCGTCCACGATCACCCAGCAGCTCGTCAAGAACCTTGTGCTCGACAGCGACGAGCAGACCCTCGACCGCAAGCTGCAGGAGGCCGTGTACGCCATCCAGCTCGAGCAGCGGATGGCGAAGGACGAGATCCTCGAGTCGTACCTGAACACCGCCTACTTCGCGAACGGCGTGTACGGGATCGGCACTGCCGCGGAGTTCTACTGGGGCAAGCACGTCTCCGAGCTCACCGTCGCTGAGGCGGCGCTGCTCGCTGGCATGCTCCGTGCCCCCGAGATCAACAACCCCCTGGACCGCCCGGAGCAGGCCCTCGCCCGCCGCGCCATCGTGCTCGGGCAGATGGCACGCCTCGACCTCATCGGCGCGGACGACGCCGAGCGCTACGCGGACGAGCCGCTGGAGCTCGAGGTGGGGGAGCGCCGGGACGCCTCAGAGGACTTCCTCATCACCCACGTGATCGAGTCCTTGAAGCGCAACCCGGCCCTCGGACCCGACGAGGCGACACGCTTCCGTGCGCTCGCGACCGGAGGGCTCACGGTCAAGACCACGATCGACCCGCGCATGCAGCAGCTCGCCCGCGACGTCATCGCCGAGCACCTGTCACCCGAGGACGAGCCGCTCGCCGCCCTGACGGCAGTCGATCCGCGCAGCGGGGAGATCCTCGCCGTCGGGTTCGGGCCGCGCCCCTTCGGACCGGGCGAGGGCCGGGTCGACGTCAACCCGGCGCTGCCCCACCTGGGCAGCCCGGGTCGCCAGACGGGCTCCGCGTTCAAGCCGTTCGCCGCGGTCGCGGCCATCGAGGACGGGCTGTCGCCCTCGTACACGATCGACACCCCGTCGCCCTACACCCCCGAGCGCCACTGCACGGTCCCGGGCTGGAGTCCGGGCAACTACTCCGACGGCGGCGGGGGGGTCATGGACATGACCCGCGCCACGGCGGTGTCGAGCAACGTCTACTTCGTGCACATCGTGGACCAGATCATCGGCCCGCAGCGGCTCAAGGAGACCGCCGAACGGCTCGGGATCGACAAGACGCTGGGGGGCAACTGCGCCTCCGTGCTGGGCACCGACGACGTGCACATGCTGGACATGGCGAGCGCGTTCGGCACGCTCGCCAACGGGGGCGTCCACTGCGAGCCCTTCCTCATCACCGAGGTCGTCGACCGCGACGGTCGTGTGCTCCACCGCGGCGGAGACCGCTGCGGTCAGGTGCTCGACGCAGGGATCGCCGCCCGGGTGACGCACATGCTCGAGGGGCCGATCGCGAGCGGTACCGCAAGCCGGCACGGTCAGGTCGGGCGTCCCGCAGCCGGCAAGACGGGGACCAGCCAGAACTACGAGAACGCCTGGTTCGTGGGCTACGTGCCGCAGCTCTCGACGGCCGTGTGGATGGGTCACGAGGAGCCCGCGTTCATGTCGCACCCGGCGTGCCCGCGCGGGGTGACCGGCGGGTGCGTACCCACGATGATCTGGCGGGACTTCATGCGGGCTGCGTTCGACGAGCTCGAGCTGGCGGTCGAGGGCTTCCCGTCGCCGCCGCCGCTGCCCACCGACACGGTGCCACACGTCGTGGGCCTGCAGCTGTCCGAGGCCACGGCGACCGTCGAGGACGCAGGCTTCCAGACGATCGTCGAGCCGGTGGCGCACTTCGCCCCGGAGGGTCAGGTGGTGCAGCAGGACCCGGCCGGTGGAGCGACCGCGCCGAGCGGCTCCGCGGTTCGCCTGCACGTGTCCGACGGCAGCGCGCCGCCCCCTGCGATGCCGCTGCTCGTCGGGCTGTCCGAACGGGAGGCCCGGGAGCGTCTCGCGGCCACCGCCGTGGAGCTGGCGCTCGAGGTCACCTACGTCCCGGTCGACGACGCCGACGTCGATGCCGTCGTCGCTCAACGACCGGCGGAGGGCTCGGAGCTGATCGACGGTCGGACGGTGCGCCTGGAGATCGGCCGGCAGCGCACCGACGACGACCCGCAGCCCACCCCGACCCCGACCCCGACCCCGGAGTCCCCGTCGGAGCGGCCGAGCCCGACACCGCCACCGGCGAGCCCGACGCCCACGCCCACGCCCACCGAGTCCGCGAACGGCAGCGGTGACCACGGCAACGACGGTGCGGGCGGCGACGAGGGCCGCGGCGGGTGAGCCGTCGGATCGCCGGGGCGGCGGTCGGCACGGGCCTCGCCACCCTGGCCTACGCCGCCCTCGTCGAGCGTCGCTGGTACGCGCTGCGCCATGTGACCCTGCCGGTCCTGCGGGCACCCGCCGAGCGGCCGCTGCGGGTGCTGCACCTGTCGGACCTGCACCTGCCTCCGTGGCGCAGCCCGGTGCACACCTTCGTGCGCCGCTGCCTCGTCCAGCACCCTGACGTGGTCGTGCTCACCGGCGACATCCTGGGCCACGGCCGGGCGATCCAACCGGCGCTCGAGCTGCTGTCCGACCGGCGCGGCGCGCTCGGCATCTACGTGCTCGGCTCCAACGACCGCTTCGAACCCGCGCCGAAGAACCCGCTGCGCTACTTCGGCCCGCGCGACGAGTACGTGCACGGCGAGCCGGTCGACACCGCTGCGCTGACCGCTGGCCTCGCGGACGCGGGCTGGCAGCGGTTCGACAACCGGCGGGCGACGGTGCGCACACCGGCCGGTGCGGTCGACGTGGCGGGCCTCGGTGACCCGCACCTCCGCGCGGACCACCCCGAACGCATCGATTGGACCACGCCGGCGGACGGGTTCGCGACGCGCCTGGGGTTGGTGCACGCGCCGTACCGACGCGCCCTCGACGTCTTCGACGCCCGCGGCTTCGACGTCGTGTTCGCCGGCCACACCCATGGTGGGCAGGTGCGGGTGCCCGGCGTTGGTGCGCTGGTCGCCAACTGCGACCTCCCGCTCCGCCTGGCCCGCGGCCCGTCCCGCTACGGGAGCGATCTGTGGCTGCACGTGTCGGCGGGCGCCGGCCAGTCCATGTACGCCCCGATCCGGTTCTGGTGCCGCCCCGAAGCCACCATGGTGGACCTCGTGCAGGCCCGCACGGCACGCCCCCCGCACGACTGACCCGCCGCCCGGGCGGATTGAGCGGACCCGCACGCTCACCTACACTTGCCTGGCCGCGCCGTGCGGCTCCTTTCGGGATGTAGCGCAGCTTGGTTAGCGCGCCACGTTCGGGACGTGGAGGTCCCCGGTTCAAATCCGGGCATCCCGACTTCGCGCACTCCGCCCTCCCCAGGTGCGGTGGGCCCTGCCGAGCACTCATGGATCTCGCCACCTTCCAGCAGCAAATGCGGCACCTCTACGGCGAGCGTGACCGCGCCCGCGGGCTCGCCCGCTCCTTCGCATGGTTCACCGAGGAGTGCGGGGAGCTGTCACGCGCCCTGTTCCGCGGCAGCACGGCCGACCGGGAGCGGGAGTTCGCTGACGTGCTCGCCTGGCTCGCCTCGCTGGCCGACCAGGCGGGCGTGGACCTCGCCCAGGTCGCGGCCCGCTACGCCGAGCGCTGTCCCCGCTGCGACGCGGCGCCGTGCGCCTGCGAGCTCGCGCGATGAGCACCGCACGCTTCCGCTTCCGCCCGCTCGCCGTGGGCGAGGCAGCGGACGCCGCCCGCCGGATGCAGGCCTCCTTCGGCAGCACCGGGGACTTGGAGCAGCTCGTCAGCCGGTTCGAGGAGCGCGCCGCGGAGGGCCTGGTGTGGGTCCTTGCCGACGCGGCCACGCACGCCGCGCTCGGCCAGTGCGTGCTGAAGCCGAACGCACACTGGTTCGGCGGGCGCGAGGTGGCCTGCCAGCACATCGGCGGGGTCGGTGTGGCGCCGGAGCACCGCGGCACCGGCGTCGCCTCCGCCCTCATGCGCGCAGCCGTGCGGCACGGCGCAGGCCAGCAGCTCGGGCTGTCGCTGCTCTTCCCCGCCGCCAACGCCCTCTACCGCAAGCTCGGGTGGGAGCAGGCCGGGACGTACATCCGCTGGCGGCTGCCCGCCCGGTTCGCGCCGCAGGCAGGCACGCCGCTGCGTCCGTTGAGCGACGCCGACTGGCCGGCGGTGCAGGCGTGTCAGGAACGCTGGGCTGCTGCGCTGAACGGTCCGGAGGTCCGCGACGAGCCCCGCTGGCGCAGCCTGCGCGAGCAGGTCCAGTTCGCCTACGGCCTGGACGCACAGTCCCGGGACGGGCTCGAGGCCTACGTCCTGGTGGCGCACGAGGCGATTCCCGAGCACTGGCAGCACACGCTGCGGATCGTCGACTGGGCGGCCGAGACCGGGCGCGGGCTGGCAGGCGTGGTGGGGTTCGTCGGCAGCCACGGCACCCTCGCACGCGACGCGACCTTCCACGCGCCGGCCCCGAACCCCTGGGCGCTGCTGCTGGCCGAGCAGGACCTGGTCCGTGACCGGGACTTCGACTGGATGGCCCGCCCCCTGCACCTGCCCCGGGCCGTGGGAGCCCGCGGGTACCCGGAGGGCCTGCGGGTGGCCACCACGTTCGCGGTGGACGACCCCATGCTCCCGGACAACCACGGCCCGTGGCGCCTGGAGGTGGCCGACGGTCACGGCAGGCTCGAGCCGGCGGCGCGCGCCGAGGCGCGCGTGGACGTGACCGCCCTCGGCCCACTGCTGACCGGCTACCGGACAGCCGGCGACCTCGCACGTGCCGGCAGGCTCGCGGGCCCGGCGGCGACGCTGCGCGCGCTGGATGCGGCGTTCGGGGGCGCGGTCCCGACGCTGCTGGACTTCTTCTAAGCCTGCTGCCGGGTTCGCAGCCGGGCGCAGCCAGCGGCTAGCGTTGCCGGAGCCTTTCCGCAAAGGACGACGCCGTGCCCCTCGCAGCCGTGCTCGACCACGTCGCTGTGGCCGTGCCCGACATCGACAAGGCGCTCGGGCGCTGGCACGCCGAGCTGGGCGGCGGCCGGCTCGGCGGCGGCGACAACGGCGTGTTTGCGACCCGTCAGCTCCGTTTCGCCGGCGGCGGCCGCCTGGAGCTGCTCGCGCCGTCGCCGGCGGCCGACCGCCCGACGTTCGTCTCGGCGTTCCTCGACCGGTACGGGGCGCAGATCCATCACGTCACCCTCATGGTGGCCGACCTGCGCGCTGCGCTCGCCGAGCTGGAGCAGCAGGGACTGGACGTCGTGGACGTGCGGTTCGACGACCCCGTGTGGCACGAGGGGTTCCTGCGGCCCAGCCAGGTGGGCGGCCTGGTCGTGCAGATCGCCCAGGGCGCGCTCACCGAGGACGAGTGGGCACGCCGGACCGGCCAGACGCCGGAGGACCCCGCCCCCGGTGCCGCCCGGCTGCTCGGGCCCACGCTGGCGCACCCGGACCCCGGTCACGTCCGGTGGCTGTGGAGCCTTCTCGGCGCCACGGTCACCGGCGACGACACCGAGCTCTGCTGCACCTGGCCCCACAGCCCGCTCGACGTCGTCATCGTCGCGGGCGAGCCCGGCCCCAGGCACCTGCGCATGCGGGGCACCGTGCCGCGTCCGGCCGAGGCGGGCGTCGGCCCCGCCGTCGTGAGCGACTGACCGGGCCCCTCCCCATTGGGCTGGAGCGGATCCATGGGCCCTGACCCCCCCAGATCCGCTCCACCGAGGTTCCGGAGGCCGCGCCCGGGCACGCGCCCGTTCAGGTGAGCTCGCGGGCGACCAGCTCCTCCGCGATCTGCACGGTGTTCAGCGCGGCGCCCTTGAGCAGGTTGTCACCGACGACGAAGAAGTCCAGGGCGTGGTCGTCGGCCAGGTCGAGACGGACCCGGCCCACCGCCACCTCGTCCCGGCCGGCGTACGCGAGGGGCGTCGGCGCCTGCTCGACGACGATGCCGGGGAAGTTGTCCATGGATGCGATCGCCTCCGCGACGCTGCGGACGCGGTCCTGGAACAGCGCACGGATCGAGATGCAGTGACCGACCATCACGGGCACCCGGGTGCAGGTGGGGGCGACGAGCAGCTCGGGCAGGGCGAGGATCTTGCGCGACTCGTTGCGCAGCTTCATCTCCTCGTCGGTGTACCCGTGCTCGTCAAGGGGGCCGAGCAGGGGCACCACGTTGAACGCGAGCACGTCGGCGTGGACCATGGGCTTGTCCACCAGGCCCTTGGCGGTCGCGCCGTCGCTGCGCAGGAGATCGGGCTCCGCCGCGAGCGGCTCGATCTGCTCGAGCAGCTCGTCCATGCCCTTCTGGCCCGCCCCGCCTGCGGCCTGCAGGCTCGTGGCGGTGAAGCCGACGAGGCCGAACGCGTCGTGCAGCGCCTTCAGCGGCAGCATCGCGGTCATCGTCGTGCAGTTGGGGTTCGCGACGATGCCCCTGCCGCCGGTGCGCAGCAGCTCGAGCGCATCGGCGTTGACCTCGGTGACCACGAGCGGCACGTCCGGGTCCATGCGGAACGCCGAGGAGTTGTCGACGACCACCGCCCCGGCCTCCACGGCGCGGGGAGCGTGCTCCCGCGAGCGGCTCGCCCCGGCGGAGAACAGCGCGATGTCGACCCCCTTGAAGGCGTCCTCGTCAGCGAGCGCACGCACGGTGACGTCGGCTCCCCCGAACGGCAGCGTGCTCCCGGCCGACCGCTCGCTGGCGAGGAACACCACGTCGTCACAGGGGAACGCTCGCGCCTCGAGCAGACGCCGGAGCTCCCGCCCCACCGCGCCCGTCGCACCGACAACCGCAACCCGCATGCCTAGACCCCCTGCTCGGCCCCGAGGCCGAAGCGCTCGTGGACGGCCCGCACGGCGGCCTCCACGTCCTCCTGGCGGACGACGACCGAGACGCGGATCGTCGAGGTCGAGATCATCTCGATGTTGACTCCGGCCTGCGACAACGCGTCGAACATCGTGGCCGCGACGCCCGGGTGCGTCTTCATGCCCGCCCCGACGAGCGAGACCTTGCCGACCTGCTCGTCGAAGTCGACCGCTTCCATCCCGACGTCCGCGCGCAGCCCTTCGAGGATCTGGAGCGCGCGCGGTCCATCTGCCCTGGGCAGGGTGAAGGAGATGTCGGTCGTGCCGTCGTCAGAGACGTTCTGCACGATCATGTCGATGTTGATGTGCTCGTCGGCGAGCGCGGTGAAGATCCGCGCTGCCACGCCGGGCTTGTCCGGCACGCGCCTGACGACGAGCTTGCCCTCGCTCGTGTCGTGCGCGACCCCGGAGATGATGGCCTGCTCCATAGCTGCGGTCTCCTCCACCACCGTGCCGTCGGTGTACGTGAAGCTCGAGCGGACGTGGATGCGCACGCCGTGGTTGCGGGCGAACTCCACCGAGCGGACCTGCAGCACCTTTGCGCCGCTGGCAGCCAGCTCGAGCATCTCCTCGTGGCTGACCTGCTCGAGCCGCTGGGCCGACGGGCAGATGCGGGGATCGGCCGTGTAGACGCCATCGACGTCGGTGTAGATCTCGCAGACGTCGGCTCCCAGGGCAGCCGCCAGCGCGACCGCGGTCGTGTCGCTGCCACCGCGCCCGAGCGTGGTCACGTCCTTGGACTCACGGGACACCCCCTGGAAGCCCGCGACGATGACGATGTGCCCGTCCGCGAGCGCGTCGGTGATCCGTCCCGGCGTGATGTCCATGATCCGGGCCTTGCCGTGCGCCGCGTCGGTGATGATCCCCGCCTGGCTGCCGGTGAAGCTCTGCGCGGTGAGCCCGCGCTCGTAGATCGCCATCGCAAGCAGCGCCATGGAGATGCGCTCGCCCGCGGTCAGCAGCATGTCGAGCTCGCGGCCGGGCGGGATCGGCGAGACCTCGTGGGCCTGCGTGAGCAGGTGGTCGGTGGTCTTGCCCATCGCCGACACGACCACGACGACGTCGTGGCCGTCACGGCGGGCCCGGCAGATCCGCTCGGCCACGCGCTGGATGCGGTCGGTGTCGGCCACGGACGAGCCGCCGTACTTCTGGACGACGATCACGATGCTCTCGCGTTCACGGGTAGGTCCTGGTCAAGCAGCCAGGCTACTCCCCCGCGGTGCCAGGGGACCATGGCGGGGTGGGCAGGGCGGGTAGCCTGTCCGGCCGATCGCGCGCAGCCTGCGCGACCACCTGCGGGGAAGGAGCGAGGATGACGCGGCGCCTGTCCACCCAGCTCGTTGCCACGCGCCGCCACCCCCCCGCGGAGGCCACCGCGGCGAGTCACGCCCTGCTCGTGCGTGCCGGCATGCTGCAGCAGGTGGGGCCCGGGCTGTTCGCCCGCGGCCCGCTGCTCGTGCGGGTCAGCCGCCGGATCGAGGCGATCGCCCGCGCGGAGCTGGACGGGCTCGGCTGCCAGGAGGTGCGCTTCACGTGCCTGCAGCCTGCGGACCCGTGGCGGGCGAGCGCCCGCTGGGACGAGCTGACCCGCGACGATCCGCTCATGCTGAGCCTGCGGGATCGCGGCGGCACCGAGCTCGGGCTCGCCCCGTACCACGAAGAGCAGGCCACGCTGTTCGCCGCCGGGTGCCTGTCCTCGCACCGCCAGCTGCCGCAGGTGCTCTACCAGCTGGCCACGACGTTCCAGGACGAGGCGGGGCCGCGTCTGGGGCTGCTGCGCGCCCGTGAGCACACCCGCTGCGACGCCTACGCCTTCGCGGTCGACGAGGCAGCCGCCGACGCCCTCTCCGCGCGCCTCAGCGCCGCCTGCGAGCGGGTGCTCGCCCGCTGCGGGCTCGAGCTGCTGCGGGCCGACGCTGCCGGGCAGGCACCCGACGACCGGCG
>SKPY01000027.1 GCA_007119305.1 Nitriliruptorales bacterium | reverse complement strand
GTCCGTGGCCGGCCAGCCGACGTGCGCGGCGGCAACGCGCGCCAGGTCGAGCAGGGGCGCTTCCGACGCGTTGTCGAACGGGGGCACGTCCACCCCCCAGGTGACCTCCGGCGGGTGTGCCGCAAGCCACGGGTCGCAGGCGGCCGCGCGCGCGATCGCCGCTTCGACCTCGGCTTCCACCGCCGTGCCCCAGCCGTCCGCGTCGGCCTGGCCGGGCAGGTAGTTCAGGTGCACGGTCAGCGTGCACAGCTGCGGGTACGTCACGATCCACTCGCCGCCGGTGATGCGCACGGGGACGACGTCGGGCGGGGGCAGCAGCGGGTGGGTGGCGTCGTCCCGTTCACGCCAGGCAGCCTCCAGCTCCCCGAAGGCGTCGAGGACGGTGCGCATCTTCGTGATGGCGTTGACCGCGCCGCCCTCCCGCCAGTGGCGCTGTGGGATGCCGGCGTGGCCAGGTCGGCCCCGGACCGTGACCGTGGGGATGAGGCTGCCGCGGCAGCACACCCAGAGCTGGCGGTCCGTCGGCTCGGGGATCACGACGCCGTCGGCGCGCACCCCGTCGGCCACGCAGGCCATGCTCCCCGCGCCGTAGGACTCCTCGTCGGTGACGGTGTTCACGAGGACGTCGCCGGCCAGCGGCACCGCCAGGTCGGCGAGCACCTCGGCGGCCACCACCATGGCCGCGACCCCGCCCTTCATGTCGCAGGCGCCGCGACCGTAGAGGCGATCTTCGCGCCGCTCCGGGCGGAACGGCGGCGAGGCCCAGTCGTCAGCAGGCTCCGCGGATACGACGTCGATGTGGCCGTTGAACAGCAGGGAGCGTCCCCCGCCGGCACCGGTGAAGCGAGCGAGCAGCTGCGGGCGACCGGCGAAGTCCAGCCCGGGGGGAACCATGCGGTTGCCCGCGAGCTTTGCGACGTCAGGCTCCCACAGCGAAACCTGCGCCCCCCGGGCGGCGAGGCGGCCGGCCAGCAGCTCCTGGAGCGCCTGCTCCTGCCGCGGCGGGTCCGCCGGATCGTCGCGCGTGGTGGTGTCGAAGGCGATCAGCTCGCCGGCGAGCGCCACGACGTCGTCCGCGCGGCGGCTGATCTCTGCGAGCACCTCCTGCTCGGCGGTCACCGCCTGCCCTGCGGCCCGGGGGACATGGGACTCGGGTCAGTCATCTCCGCCGATGAACCCCTGCTCGCGCATCCAGTTCTCGGCGACCTCGTCGGGGTCGAAGCCTTCGACGTCGACGTCGGCGTTGAGCTGCTGCATCGTCTCCATGTCGAGCGCCTGCGCGATCTCGGCGAACAGGCCCTCGATGTCCGGCCACTCCTCGTAGATCTCCTCGCGCACAGTCAGCGAGGGGTTGTAGACCGGGAAGTAGCCCTGGTCGTCGTCGAGCACGACGAGGTCGAGCGCGGCGATGCGGCCGTCGGTGGCGAACACCTCGCCGAAGTTGCAGGCGCCGCCGCGGGCGGTCTCGCTGTAGATCGGGCCGACGTCGAGGACGTTGATGTTGCCGTCGGGCACCTCGAAGTTGTAGTGCTCCTGCAGCCCGGGGAAGCCGTCCGGCCGGGTGCTGAACTCGGTGCCCATGCAGAACGTCGCCTCGTCGACATTGTCGGGCACCCAGTCTTCGAGGTCCGACAACGTCTCCAGCCCGGTCTCCGCGTGGTACTCCTCGCGCACCGCGATGGCGAACGTGTTGTCGAACGGCGCGGGCTCGAGCCAGCGGATGTCGTTCTCCTCGAGGTCGCGCTCGCTGACGAGCTCGTACTGCTCGCCCTCCTCGATCACCTCGTCCTCGCCGAAGAACTCGAACCAGGCGGTGCCGGTGTACTCCCAGTACATGTCGGTGCGCCCGCCCTCGAGCGCGCTGCGGGTCGCGCCAGTGCCCACCGTGCCGGTCTCGTCGTCCACGGACGCGCCTGCCGCCTGCAGGGCGATGACCGTGATCTGGCCGAGGATCAGCTGCTCGGTGAACTCCTTGGAGCCCACCGAGAAGTCCGCACCCGAAAGGTCGTAGTTCTCAGCAATCGAGCCTTCTTCGAACTCAGCGTCGTCAGGACAAGCGGTCGCCAGCAGCATGACGCCCGCCGCGAGGGCCGCGAGCTGAAGCCGCCTGGGTCGGGTTGGCCGATTCATGCGCACACCTTTCTCGGTTGTCGTGCAAGGACCGCCGGTGCTGACCCTACTACAACGCTAGGCACCATGCAGGGCTCACAGTCCCCGGGGCCGCAGCTTCTCCTCTGCGATGCCCGCGACGTAGTCCACGAACAGCGCGAGGCAGGCCGTGAGGATCGCACCGGTGTAGAGGACGTTGGGACGGTTCAGCGCCAGGCCCTGGTCGATGATCGCCCCGAGCGCGCCCGCGCCGATGAACGTCGCCAGCGTGGCCGTGCCCACCGTGATGATGAGCGCGGTGCGGATGCCCGCCAGGATCACCGGCACCGCCAGCGGCATCTCGATGCGCCACAGGACCGCGCGCTTGGTCATGCCCATCCCGCGGCCCGCCTCGATGGTGAACGGATCGACCTGCTGCAGGCCGACCATCGTGTTGCGCAGGATCGGCAGGAAGCCGTACGCGACGAGCCCGACGAGGGCGATCTCAAAGCCGATGCCGAAGATGAGCGCGAGGATCACGAGCACGCCGATGGACGGGGTCGCCTGGCCGATGTTCGCCACGGTCACGATGTAGGGCACCGCGCGGCGCGCCCACGGGCGGGTCAGCACGATGCCGGTCGGGACCGCGAGCAGGATCAGCAGTGCCGTGGCCGTCGCGGTCAGCACGATGTGCTGCTGGACCCGGGTGCTGATGACCGGCCAGTTCAGGGTGCGCGCCTCGATCGCGTCGATGCCGCGCGCCTGGACGACGACGTAGAGGATGACGAGCACGGCCGCGAGGAACAGCGGCATCGCGAGGTAGCGGGTCGCCACCCGCAGCGCATCGGTGGTCGCCGACGGCTCGGGCTCGTCGAGCCGCGCCTGCGGGTCGGTCTGCTGCTGGAGGTCTTCGGTCGCGGTCATGGCGGGCTCAGCTCGCGTCGCTGCCGGCTGCCGGCGCCGAGGACGCCGGGGCGCGGTCGCGGTCGCGCTCGCGCGCGTGGTCGACCATGGAGCGGATGGCGTGCGAGATCGTGTCGATCGTCACCACGCCCTGATAGGCGCCGCGGCGGTCCGTGACGATCGCGCAGGCGTGGCTTGCGGTCAGCATCTCGTCGAGCGCGTCGTGCAGGCTCGTCTGGGGCCCCACGAACGCCTCGGCGGC
>SKPY01000429.1 GCA_007119305.1 Nitriliruptorales bacterium | reverse complement strand
GGCGCCGGCCGGCGCAGCTCCGCCTGCACGACGACGTCTGCGATCGCCAGCGCCGCGCGCCGCGCGCGGGTCGCCACGTAGCTGTCGAACAGGCGGCGGGCGAGCACGTCGGCGTCGTCGCCCACCCCGCGGATCAGCGCGAAGTGCGACAGCTTGCTGTCCTGCGCCCGCCGGTTGGCGTTGCGCAGCTGGTCGAGCTCGCCCTTGATGGACTCCGCCCGGGGCAGCGTGACGAGGCTGTCGAGGAGGATGGCGGCGAGCGTCGGCGGATCGGCCGGGTGGTCCGGGGCGGCGGTCGCCCGCTCCTGCGGGTTCGGGTCGACGTAGGCGAGCACGCGCCGCACCTGCCGCCGGGCCGGGCGCGCCGCGATCGCTTCGAGCGCCGGTGCCATGGGCTTGTTCACCAGCGCGCCGCCATCGATCAGGAACCGGCTCGCGGAGAACGAGGTGAGGCCCGCCATGTCCGGGTGCAGCCGGTCGGGGCCGGCGGTTCCGACGGGGCAATAGCTCGCTTCGAAGGCGAAGGGGAACGAGGCGGTGGAGCGTGCCGCGAGTGCGAGGCGGTGTGCGAGGTCGGGATCGTCGAAGGGATCCGCTCCGGGCGGTGTGCGCTCGTCACGCCGGAAGACGAACCGCCCTGCGTGCTCGACCTCGGTGATCACGCTGCCGAAGTCGTCGACGAAGCCGTGCGTCTGCCCTGCGAGGACGGTCGCCGTCATCGTGAGGACCACCGGCGCGACGTGGGGCGGGCGGTACGACGCGCGTCGATCTGCCGGCAGCACCTCCGTGAACGCCGCGGCCAGCTCCGGCAGGAAGTACGCGTCGCCCCGCAGCAGCGACTGCGGACGGCGTTCCGTGGGGTGGCGCAACAGGTCCGCCAAGCCGCCCTTGCGGGCCCACAGGCCGCCGAGCGGGCGCAGGTCGGCCCCGTAGACCGAGGCGAGGGCGAGGAACGCCCCGTTGAGCCCGCCGGCGCTCGACCCGGAGATGACGTCGACGTCGGCAGTGCTGCGGGTCAGCCCGAGCAGGCCGCTGTAGACGCTGGTGGCCTGCTGCGGGTTGCCCTCCGGCGTGGCCGCGCACAGGCGGCTCAGCTCGAGGGCGGCGCCACCGATCCAGATCGCAAGGCTCACGCCGCCGTTCATCACGACGGCGAAGCGCAGCTCCTCGTGGTCGTCCAGCTCCGGGTGACCAGCCGCCGTGCCCGCCTGGCTCGCCCCTGTGCGCTCGCTCTGCGTGTCCGTCACCGTGTCCTCCTCGTACCGGGCTACGGGGTCCAGCCGGGCCCCGCCTGTCCTGCCAGCCCCGTCGCTCGCCGCCGCGGCAGTATGCGTCTGCACAGGCGGGCGTGGAAGGGTTTGTTCCTGCGCGCGGGCAGACTAGGCTCCACGGCCCATGCCGACCCCTGGGAGCACGCCGATGGTCTCTGCCCTGTTCGACGTCGAGCGGTGGCAACCGGTGGGGGGGTTCGCGTTCACCGACATCACCTATCACCGGGCGCGTGACGCCGGTGTCGTGCGGGTGGCGTTCGACCGGCCCGAGGTGCGCAACGCCTTCCGGCCGCACACGGTCGACGAGCTCTACACGGCGCTGGATCACGCGCGCCAGACGGCGGACGTCGGCTGCGTGCTGCTGACCGGCAACGGCCCGTCGCCGAAGGACGGCGGGTGGGCGTTCTGCTCAGGTGGGGACCAGCGCATCCGCGGACGCGACGGCTACCGCTACGCCGAGGGCGACACGGACACCTCGGTCGATCCCGCCCGCACGGGTCGGCTGCACATCCTCGAGGTGCAGCGGCTCATCCGCTTCATGCCCAAGGCCGTCGTGTGCGTCGTGCCCGGTTGGGCAGCCGGTGGTGGCCACAGCCTGCACGTCGTCTGCGACCTCACGCTCGCCAGCGCCGAGCATGCGCGCTTCAAGCAGACCGACCTCGACGTCGCCAGCTTCGACGGTGGGTTCGGCTCGGCCTATCTCGCGAAGCAGGTCGGCCAGAAGTTCGCGCGGGAGATCTTCTTCCTCGGTGACGACTACTCGGCCGCAGACGCCCACCGCATGGGGATGGTCAACGCCGTCGTCGCCCACGACGACTTGGAGCGGGTCGCGTTCGACTGGGCACGACGCATCTGCGCCAAGTCGCCCACCGCCTTGCGGATGCTGAAGTTCGCGCTCAACCTCGTCGACGACGGCCTCGTCGGCCAGCAGGTGTTCGCCGGCGAGGCGACCCGCCTCGCCTACATGACCGATGAGGCCGCCGAAGGCCGTGATGCCTTCCTCGCCAAGCGCACCCCGGACTGGAGCGCCTACCCCTATCACTACTAGCCGGCTCCGTCACGGGGCTCCGACCCGCGCGAGGATGGCACACATGCGCGACCGGGTCGTCATCGTCGGCGCCGGGCCGGCCGGCCTGGCCGCCGCAGCCGCGTGCGCCGAGGCGGGGCTGCCCCTCACGGTGATCGCGCCCCAGCCGGCGACCCCCTGGCGGCCCACCTACGGCGCCTGGATCGACGAGCTCAGCGGCCTGGGCCTCGACGAGGCGCTCGCGCACCGCTGGGGCCGCCCCGAGGTGCGGTTCGACGATGCCGAACCGATCGCGCTCGAGCGCGGCTACGCCGTCTTCGACAACGCGCGTCTGCAGGGGCTCCTCACGTCGCGGGCAGCCCGGGCGGGCGCGCGGACCGTGGTGGGCGCCGCAGCCGCCGTCAGCCACGACGCGCACGGTTCGGTCGTGCGGCTTGCGGGTGGCGGCGACGTCCCAGCGGGCGTCGTCATCGACGCGAGCGGCCACCGTCCCGCCCTGCTGCGCGGCGGGGTGGGCGCGGCCCCCGCCTGGCAGGTCGCGTACGGCATCATCGCGCAGATCGAGCCGGCGCTGCTCGCTCCAGGGGAGATGTGGCTCATGGACTGGCGGTCGGGCCCGCTGCGCGACCGCGGCGCGCCGGCGGTGCCCACCTTCGCCTATGCCATGGACTTCGGGGGCGGTCGGACCTTCGTGGAGGAGACCTCGCTGGCCGCGCGGCCGGCCGTCCGGCTCGAAGCCGTGCACAGGCGGTTGCAGGCGCGCCTGGACGGGCTCGGGGTGCGGGTGACCGGCACGCCGTGGGTGGAGCGGGTGCGCTTTCCGATGGGCGGGCCGCTGCCACCCCGCAGCCAGCGCGTGGTGGGCTTCGGTGCGGCCGCGGGGATGGTGCATCCGGCCACCGGGTTCCAGGTCGCGACCGCCCTCGCGCGGGCGCCGGCGCTCGCACGCGCCCTCG
>SKPY01000312.1 GCA_007119305.1 Nitriliruptorales bacterium | reverse complement strand
CTGCAGGTCCACGGCATGCTCGAGACCGGTGCGTCGAGCCAGCCCGAGGCGACGAGCTACTTCCCCGAGCTCGACGACTACAACACCGGCCCTTCGAGCTACCTGCGCCTCATCGAGGAGGCGCAGGCGAAGCTCGACATCCCGGTCATCGCCAGCCTCAACGGCACCACCCGCGGGGGTTGGACGTACTACGCGAGGCTCATGGAGGAGGCGGGCGCCGACGCCCTCGAGCTCAACGTCTACCGCATCGTCGCCGATGTGGACGCGTCGCCGCGGCGCATCGAAGAGGAGTACTGCGACCTCGTCGCGGCGGTGCGTGACACGGTCGACGTGCCGCTGGCCGTCAAGGTCGGGCCGTTCTTCACCGCGTTCGCCAATCTGGCCCGTCGGCTCGCCGACGCGGGTGCGGACGCGCTGGTGCTGTTCAACCGCTTCTACCAGCCCGACATCGACCCCGAGACGCGGGAGGTCGAGCCGCGGCTCGTGCTGTCGACGTCTGACGAGCTGCGCCTCGTGCTGCGCTGGCTGGCGATCCTCGATGGGCGGATCGACGCCGCGAAGGCCGCCACGACAGGCGTCCACACCGTGGAGGACGTGGTCAAGGCACTGCTGGCCGGGGCCGACGTGACGATGCTCGTGTCGGCGCTGCTGCGCAAGGGGCCGGCGCACCTCACGCTGCTCGAGGAGGGCCTTGCCGCCTGGCTCGAGGAGTACGAGTACGACTCGGTCGAGCAGTGCAAGGGCAGCGCGAGCCAGCGCTTCGTCGACGACCCGTCGGGGTTCGAGCGCGCGAACTACATGCGGCTGCTGTCGGACTACTCCAGCCCGTTCCTCGTGTAGCGCGCGCCCGCGGGCGGCCAGCGCGCGTGGGACGGGTGCGCTCGCCGGGCGGGTTGCTCAGCGGCCGTGCGGCGGGCCGGCACCGACGAGGCGACGCTCGTGCGCGCTGTCGCGGTGCCCCTCAGAGCGCTCGGCGAGCGCCGTCTCGAGCTCGACCGCGTGGTGGTTGCAGAAGTAGAAGTCCTGGCCGGCGAGCGTGAGCTCGCGGACCGCCGGGGCCGGGCACGAAGCACGGTCGCAGGTGCGACCGCGGGTGCGGTGGCTGGCCATCGCGCGGCTCCTGTCTGCAGTCACGAGCTCAGCATGCCCTCCCCAGCCGCGCCCCGGCAGGACCGATCGGCAGCCTGCCGCTGGGACGGTCGGCCCCGCTCGGCCCGGCGCCCTCAGGCCCGGGGGCGCAGGTGGCGGTACGCGTCGTCCCGGTAGGTCGTGACCATTCGGGTCGCGGAGAACGCCGGACCGATGCTCTTCAGCGCGGCCTTGACGCGCCGCACCCAGCCCACGGGGACCCCGGCCGCGTCGCGCTCGTAGAACAACGGGACGACTGCGGTCTCCATGAGCTCGTAGAAGGCGTTCGCATCCCGCATGTCGTGCTCCGCGGGATTGGCGAGGGTATCGCCCGCGATGGCCCAGCCGTTCTCGCCGTCGTAGGCCTCTGGCCACCAGCCGTCGAGGACGGACAGGTTGAGCCCGCCGTTCAGGGCGGACTTCATCCCGCTCGTCCCGCTCGCCTCCAGCGGCGGGCGCGGCAGGTTGAGCCAGACGTCGCAGCCGCCGACGAGGATCGCAGCCATGTCGAGGTCGTAGTCCTCGAGGTAGGCGACCCGGTCCGCGACGGGTGGCGCGTTCTTGATGCCGAACAGCTGCTGGAGGCTGCTCTTGCCCTCCTCGTCGGCGGGGTGGGCCTTGCCGGCGATGAGCAGCTGCACGGGCTGGGAGCCGCCCAGCAGTGCCAGCGCGCGGCCGGGGTCGAGCGTGAGCAGCCGCAGCCGCTTGTAGGTCGCCACGCGTCGGGCGAACCCGACCGTCAGGGCATCCTCGTCGAGTGTGCGGGCGGCCGCCTCGACGTAGCGCTCCGTCTCACCCCGGCCGAGCCGGTCACGCACGCTGCGGTCCCGGACGTAGTCGACGAGGCGGCTGCGCAGCAGGCAGCGGACCGCCCAGAGCTCCGCATCGGGGATGCGGTCCACGCCCTCCCAGGTCGCGGGCTCGTCGGCGCGGGCGGTCCACCCCGCGCCGAGATACCCGTCCAGCAGCTCCCTGAGCGGGGGGGCCAGCCACGTCGGCAGGTGCACCCCGTTCGTCACGTGGCGGATGGGGACCCGATCGGCCGGCACCCCGAACAGCCGGCGCCACATCTTCCGCGCCACCGTGCCGTGCCGTGCGCTGACCCCGTTCGCCCAGCCGCTCACGCGCAAGCCCAGCACCGTCATCCCCAGGGGCTCGCGGGGCCGTCCACGACGCACGCGCGCGAGGTCGAGCAGCGACTCGGACTCGATGCCGAGCTCGCCGGGGTACCCACCGAGCACGGCCTTGAACTCGCGGGGTTCGTACTCCTCGTTGCCGGCCGGCACCGGTGTGTGCGTGGTGAACACCGTGCGTCCGCCCGCGTCGCTCAACGCGTCGCTGAACGCCAGCCCCCGGCGCAGCGCCGGACGCGCGAGCTCGAGCGGCGCCAGCGCGGCGTGCCCCTCGTTCAGGTGCAGCCCCGCCGGCTCGACCCCCATGGCGCGCAGCGCCCGGACGCCCCCGATCCCCAGCACCGCGTACTGCGCGAGTCGTGTGGCCCGGTCCGCCACGTACAGGCGCGCGGTGATCCAGCGGTCGACGGGGTGGTTGTCCGCGACATCGGTGTCGAGCAGGTAGAGGGGGACCCGACCGACGTCGACCCGCCACACCTGGCACACCACGTCACGCCGCCGGATCGTGACGGTGACGGTCACGGGCGCACCGTCAGCCGTCACCCGGGCCATCGGCAGGCCGTGGGGATCGAGCGGCACCCAGTACTCGTGCTGGCGGCCCCACACGTCGAGGCGCTGCTGGAAGAAGCCCTGCCGGTAGAACAGCCCGACCGCCACCATCGGCACCGCGCGGTCCGACGCCTCCTTGCAGATGTCGCCCGCGAGCACGCCCAGCCCCCCCGAGTAGATCCTGAGCGCGGGATGCAGGGCGTACTCGGCGCAGAAGAACGCGACCGGGCGTTCGAGCTCCGCCGGCGCCGTGGGCTCCGGCGCCTCGACGGGGGCGGCATCGGCCCCGGCAGGCACGGCCCCGAGGTCCAGGTCGCGCAGGAACCGGACCGGGTTGCGTCCGCACGCGTCCCACCGCTGCGGATCGAGACGGCGGTAGGCGTCCTCGCCGCCCGGCGTCCACGACCAGCGCAGGTCGTACGCGGCATGGCCGAGGGGTCGCGACGCCTCGGGGAGTCGGGCGGCGAGGGCCGCGCCTGCAGCGGCGATGTCGGTGGTGCCGTCGGGCGCCGGGGCCGGCGTGCTGCGGCGCGGGCTCACGTGGTGTCCTTTCCGTCGCGCGGGGTCCGCGTCACGACGCTTGCGTCCGCGAAATCCTAGCTCCCGCCCGCGCGCCGCTCTCCCGCCACCCCCTCATCGCCCCGGGCCCGGCGCTGCGCACGCACGTGCGGGCGCCGCAGATGCGGGCGGTGCGGCGGACGCAGGTAGACGAACCAGTAGACGGCAGCCACCAGCAACCCCCCGCCGATGAGGTTGCCGAGCGTGACGGGCGGCAGGTTCGCGAGCGCCGCTGCCGGGGTGATCGTCGCCGCCGCCGACGAACGGCCGCTCGCCTCGATGACCTCGGGAGCGCCGTGGACGAGCAGCAGGCCCGTGGCGAGGTAGTGCATGTTGGCGACGACGTGATCGAACTCGAACGCGATGAGCGCCGTCATGGGCAGCATGATGGCCGCGATCTTGTCCACGGTGCTGCGAGCGCTGAACGCGATCCACACGGCCAGGCACACCAGCGCGTTGCCGAGGATCCCGACCGCGACCGCCTCGGGGAACGTGCGCGACACCTTCGTCGCGGCCGTCGCGACAGCCTGCGCGGCCACCGCGTGGTCACCGAAGGCCCCGTGCCCGGTGGCGAACAGCAGGACTGCGGTGATGGCCACCCCGACGAAGTTGCCCACGTAGACGATCCCCCAGTTGCGCAGCACGCGCCGCAGCGGGATCTTGCGGCTCGCCCAGGCCATCACGAGCAGGTTGTTCGACGTGAACAGCTCGGCGCCCGCGACGACCACGAGCACGAGGCCGAGGCTGAACGCCATGCCGCCGAGCAGGCGCGTGAGGCTGTAGGCCAGGCCCGTGTCGGCCATCGCGACCGTCGAGAACGCGGAGCCGAGCGCGACGAACGCCCCCGCGACGACGGCGAGCGCGAACGTGACCAGGGTGTCCTGATGCGCCTTGGCGAGCCCGACGGTCTCGACCCGGCGCGCCATCTCGTCGGGCGCGTAGGCGTCGATCGACCAGCCCAGCCAGCCTGGGTCCTTCCCGTCCGGCGGGCTCGCGGTCACGGCCGGGCGCGGGGGCGGCTGCGGGGGGCGCCCGACCTAGCCGTCGACATCGGCCGTGGGGCTGAGGGAGGCGAGCAGGCAGTCGGTCGTGGTGATGAGGCCGAGCAGCGCTCCTTCGGGGTCCACGACCGGCAGGGCGCTCACACGCCAGGACAGCATGGCCCGTGCTGCCGCCTCCACGGCTTCGTCGGGCCCGATCACGTGCACCGGTGCGGACATGACCAGGCGGACGTCGCGCTGCTGTCCCGCCACCTCGTCGACGTCCACGGTCGCCGCGGCGATCAGGTCAAGCGCCTTGTCGTCGATGCGCACGTCACGATCGCTGATCATCCCCACGACCCGATCGCGTTCGACCACGGGGAGGTGGCGCACCCCGTAGTAGCGCAGGAGCCTGCGCGCCTCACGCACCGACGTGGAAGGGCGCACGGTGATCGGGTCCGGGCTCATCCAGTCTCGAACGCGCATGGATCGGTCCTTGCTCAGCTCCCGGTGCGCTCTGAGGTTGCCCGGGTCATGCCTCATGATCGCCGACCTTCGCGCCGGTCAGCAGTGCCGAACGTCCCCGGTCCCACAGGACCACCGCTCCCCGATCGGGGGGCGCAGGACCCTGCTGCACGGCCCGTCGTGGGCGCACAGTTGGGGTTGGCACTGGTGTGCCGCGTGCACGGAAACGGAGAGGTCATGCAACGCTGGGTGTACAGCTACGAGCTGGTCGACGGGAGCCCCGAGCGTCTCGCGGCGATCCTGCGCGCGCATGTGGTCGACCTCCTGCGTGCGGCCACGGACACGCCAGCCGGACCCCCTGCGGTCGACGGGTCGTTCTCGCTGCGTCTGGACGCCACGCTCGCGGGCACCGCGGCGAGCAAGGACGTCCGCACCACCACGGGGGTCGCGAGCGTGGAAGGCCGGCGCGTGCGGATCCCGCTGGCCTGGCATGCGGAGCCGGCTGCGCACGCCTTCCCCGCCTTCGAGGGGGCGATCGAGCTCGAGGCGCTGTCGGACCGGCACGCCCAGCTCACCCTGGTGGGCGCCTACACGGTGCCGCTGGGCCCGGTCGGTGCGGTGTTCGACGGGCTCGCCCTCGGCGGGGTCGCCCAGCGCACGATCCGCTCCCTCACCAACCGGCTGGGGCAACGGCTCGAGGCGCAGCATGCGGCCGGCGAGGCTGGCGCTGCGGCGCCGGAGCCCGACCCGGAGCGTCCGCCCGTCACGTTGCGGGTGCGTGACGTGATGACGAGCGACCCCATGGTCTTCGACGAGTCGCTGTCCCTGCGCTCCGCGGCGCTCCTGCTCGTCTACCGCGGCGTGCAGGGCGCGCCCGTGGTGAGCCCGACGGGCGCGCTCGTCGGGGTCGTGTCCGAGCACGACCTGCTCGAGAAGGAAGCCGCGGTCCTGCCCTATGCGGGCCGACGGGCAGCAGACCGCGAGCGGCGCCGCACGGCGCTGACCGTGGGCGAGGCCTGCACCCGGCCGGCGCGCGTGACCGTCCCGGACGCGACGCTGCGCTCCGCCGCCCGCACGATGCTGGACCACAACACCGCCAGGCTCGTCGTCGTCGACGGCAGCGCCATCGCCGGCATCCTCACCCGCCACGACGTGCTGAAGGCGCTGTTGCGCTCCGATGCGGAGCTGCAGGCGGCGGTCGACAGCGTGCTCGCGGACCTGGGCGAGCCCGAGGTGCGGGGCAATGTCGTGTGGGGCGAGGTTGCGCTGGAGGGTGTGGCGACAGCCCGCAGCAAGATCCCCCGGCTTCTGCGGCAGGTCGCCGAGATCGACGGCATCGTCGCGGTGCACGGCACCCCCACGCACGCCCGGGACGACGCCGCAACCACCGTCTACGGCTGACACGTGCATGCGACCCAAGCGCCAGCGCCGCGGTCGCATGCTCCGTATATCCGGGTGGTGGCGGTCGCGCCAGCGACCGTCATGGAGGTGCTGACGCGGGCCTTGAGCCCCGTCCGGTAGCCTGAGCCGCCCGGGTCGGATGGCCGCACCGCACGGGCCGAACGCCCTTGAGGCGTCCCGCGGGATCGAGCAGGGTACGTAGTCAGGCAGCAGGCGCACGACCTGGACGAGGAGCAGCTCACATGACCACCCGCCGTTACATCGTGCCCTTCGCGGAGGGCAGCAAGGATCAGCGCCAACTGCTCGGCGGGAAGGGGGCCAATCTCTGCGAGATGACCAACCTCGGGCTGCCCGTCCCGCCCGGGTTCATCATCACCACCGACGCGTGCCGCGCCTACCTGGCGCAGAACGAGACGGTGCCCGAGGGCATGTGGGACGAGGTCGCCGACGCGCTCACGACGCTGGAGGACGAGATCGGCCGGCGCTTCGGGGACGCAGACGACCCGCTCCTGCTGTCGGTCCGCTCCGGCGCTCCGTTCTCCATGCCGGGGATGATGGACACCGTGCTGAACCTCGGCCTCACCCACGCCTCCGTCGAGGGCCTCGCGGCGGCGACCGGCGACGAGCGCTTCGCGTGGGACGCCTACCGGCGCTTCATCCAGCTCTACGGCAAGGTCGTCATGGGGGTCTCCGGTGAGCGCTTCGAGGAGGTGCTCGCAGAGCGCATCGCGCAACGCGGCGCCAAGGACGAGAGCGCGCTCGAGACCGAGGATCTTCGGGCCCTCACGCGCACCTTCGGCGAGATCGTCGAGGCCGACGCCGGGGAACCCCTGCCCCAGGAACCGGTCGAGCAGCTGCAGCGGGCCGCCGAGGCGGTGTTCCGGTCGTGGAACGGCAAGCGGGCCCGCGACTACCGGCGGATGGAGGGCATCCCCGACGATCTCGGCACCGCGGTCAGCGTCCAGGCCATGGTGTTCGGCAACCTCGGCGAGCGCAGCGCGACCGGCGTGGCGTTCACCCGTGACCCCGCGACTGGCGAGGCGAGCGCCTACGGCGACTGGCTCCCGCAGGCACAGGGCGAGGATGTCGTGGCCGGCATCCGCATCACCCGCAACCTCGACGACCTGCATCACGACTTCCCCGACCAGGCCGCCGAGCTCGACGAGGTGATGGCCACGCTCGAGCGCCACTACCGGGACATGTGCGACATCGAGTTCACGATCGAGCGCGACAAGCTGTGGATCCTGCAGACGCGGGTCGGCAAGCGCACCGCCGTCGCCGCGCTCCAGATGGCCGCGGACATGGTCGAAGAGGGCCTCATCGACAAGCGTGAGGGCGTGACCCGGGTCACGCCGGCGCAGCTCGAGCAGCTCCTGCACCCCCAGTTCGCCCCCGGCGTCGAGTACGACGCGCTCACCAAGGGCCTGAACGCCTCCCCCGGGGCCGCGGTGGGGCGGATCGTGTTCACCGCCGACGAGGCCGAGACGCGCGCGGCCGACGGCGAGGACGTCATCCTCGTGCGACCCGAGACCTCGCCCGACGACCTGCACGGCATGATCGCTGCGAAGGGCATCCTGACCTCCCGT
This sequence comes from Nitriliruptorales bacterium, assembly GCA_007119305.1. GTDB lineage: Bacteria > Actinomycetota > Nitriliruptoria > Euzebyales > Egibacteraceae > SKPY01. The sequence continues at coordinate 4,149 of SKPY01000312.1, read as the reverse complement.
GGGGGACTGGTCAGCCACGCCGCAGTCGTGGCCCGCGGCATGGGCACACCCGCGGTCTGCGGCGCCGGCGAGCTCGTGATCGACCTGAAGGCGCAGACCGCCCGCGTCGGTGACGTGACGCTGCGGGCCGGCGATGTCATCTCCATCAACGGCACGACCGGCGAGGTGGTCGAGGGCCAGGTGCCGGTGGTGACTCCGGAGCCGTCCGGCCCGTTCGCCATCGTCCTCGGCTGGGCCGACGAGCTGCGCACCCTCGGGGTGCGGGCCAACGCCGACCTGCCCGAGGACGCGACCCGTGCCCGCGAGCTCGGTGCGGGCGGCATCGGGCTGTGCCGGACCGAGCACATGTTCCTCGGCGACCGCCTGCCCACCGTGCAGCGCATGATCCTCGCCTCGAGCGCGGAGGAGGAGCAGGCCGCGCTCGCGGAGCTGCTGGAGATGCAGCGCGGCGACTTCGCGGCGATCTACCGGGCGATGGACGGCCTGCCGGTGACCGTGCGGCTGCTCGACCCCCCGCTGCACGAGTTCCTGCCTGATGTGGAGGAGCTGCTCGTCGCCTCGGCGCGCGACGGCCTCGACGAGAAGGGCCGGCGTCTGCTCGACGCCGCGGTGAGCTGGCGCGAGGAGAACCCGATGCTCGGCACCCGCGGCTGCCGCCTCGGGATCATCAAGCCCGAGCTGTACAAGATGCAGGTCCGCGCCCTGCTGGAAGCCGCCGTGGAGGTCACGCGCGAGGGCGTCGAACCGATCGTCGAGATCATGGTCCCGCTCGTCGTCACCCGCGAGGAGCTCGCGCTGATCGGGGGCTGGACGCGGGCGATCGCCGATGAGGTGCTGGGCGCCGCCGGCGTCGACATCGCCTACAAGATCGGCACGATGATCGAGACCCCGCGGGCCGCGCTGCTCGCCGGGGAGATCGCCGAGGAGGCCGAGTTCTTCTCGTTCGGCACCAACGACCTGACCCAGATGACGTACGGGTTCTCCCGCGACGACATCGAGGGGCGGATCCTGCCGGCCTACCTGCGCGACGAGATCCTGCCCGGCAACCCGTTCGAGCACCTCGACGCCGCCGGCGTCGGGCAGCTCGTGCGCATGGGCGTCGAGCAGGGTCGCGCCGCCCGGCCGGACCTGCACATCGGGGTCTGCGGCGAGCACGGCGGCGACCCGCAGTCGATCCACCTGTGCCACGAGATCGGCCTCGACTACGTGTCGTGCTCGCCCTTCCGGGTACCGGTCGCCCGCCTGGCTGCGGCCCACGCCGCCCTGGGCAAGACCGGTCCCGCGGCCAGCGCCTGACCCCGCTGATGCGCGGACGCGCGCGCCTGTGCGCCTGCCGGGCGCTGGCGCTGCCGCGCCCCGTCCACGCCCGAACGGAGGTGTGCGCTGGATGAAGGTGGCGGTGTTCTCCACCAAGCCCTACGACGAGCAGTACCTGCGCGCTGCCAACGCCGAGCACGGCCACGAGCTCACCTTCCTCGAGCCGCGGCTGGCGCCCGAGACGGCTGCGCTCGCGGCGGGGCACGAGGCCGTGTGCGCGTTCGTGAACGACGTCCTCGACCGCAGCGTGCTCGAGCACCTGGCCGCGGCGGGGGTGCGCCTCGTCGCGCTGCGCTCCGCCGGCTTCAACCACGTCGACCTGCGGGCCGCGGGCGCGCTCGATCTCACCGTGGTCCGCGTGCCGGCCTACTCGCCGTACGCCGTGGCCGAGCACGCTGCGGGGCTCATCCTCTGCCTGAACCGGCGGATCCACCGTGCCTACCAGCGGGTGCGCGAGGGCAACTTCGCGCTGTCGGGCCTGCTGGGGTTCGACCTGCACGGCAAGACCGTCGGCGTCGTGGGCACCGGCGCGATCGGTGCGGTCTTCGCCCGCATCATGCTCGGTTTCGGCTGCCACGTCCGCGCGTACGACCCCTTCCCCAACGCCGAGCTGCGGGCGCTGGGGGTGGAGTACGTGGCGCTGGAGGACCTCTTCGCGGCAGCCGACGTCATCGCCTTGCACTGCCCGCTCACGCCGGAGACCTACCACCTCGTCGACGCTGCGGCGCTGGCGCGGATGCGCGACGGCGTGATGCTCGTGAACACCAGCCGTGGCGCGCTCATCGACACGACCGCCGTGATCGAGGCGCTGAAGTCCGGCAAGCTCGGCGCGCTCGGGCTCGACGTGTACGAGGAGGAAGAGGAGCTGTTCTTCGAGGACCTGTCGGACCGGGTCATCACCGACGACGTGTTCTCACGCCTGCTCACCTTCCCCAACGTGCTCATCACCGGCCACCAGGCGTTCTTCACCGCCGAGGCCCTCGAGCACATCGCCGCCACGACGCTGGCGAACATCACCGCCATCGAGCACGGCAGCGGCGAGGCGCACGTGGTCCCCACCTCCTGAGGCCGCGCCAGACGGCCGCTCGGGCCGCTCGAGGGCCGCGCTGCTACGGGCCGGCCACGCCGGCCTTGACGGCCCCCAGCAGCCGGTCGGCGACGTCGAGCACGAAGCGGCGGACGACTGCCTCGGCCACGCGGTGGCCCAGCAGCACATCGCCTGCGCCGCCGACCACCGACAGGGGCGGGCGGTACGTACCCATGAGCGACAGGTGGCTGCCGTCGCCCTCGAGGGCGTCGAGCCCGAGGTCCGCCGTCAGCACGGGGAACACCTGCTCCCGCTGCGACGAGTGCCAGGACAGCGCCCGCAGCAGCCGCCCGTCGCTGACCGAGGCGGTGCCAAGGGTGACCGCAGCCGGGTGCTCGGCCAGCCGGGCGGGCAGCGCCCCGTCGGCGCGCAGCATGACCTGCCACGTGTCCCCAGCGCCCTGCGCGGGCAGCGGCAGCCAGCGCGCGGGATCGCCGGCCAGCACGCCGGCCGTGGGCTCGAACGGCGTCGGCACGTGGGTGTAGAAGTAGACGTGACGCTGCATGCGGCCCACCTCGGTCGGTTTCTTTGGGACCCATGAAACGATTGCTGCCCCGGCAGCCGCAGTGCCGAGTGTCCCTACGGCCTCGGGACCTTGGTCCCCGCCGGGCACGCCGTCCGGCGTAGGCTGCTGGTCTGGCGATCGGCCGCCTGGGCCCGGTTGTCCGTGCTGCAAGGCCCGCCGACGAGGGACCCGTCGGACAGGGACCTTCGGCACTGACGGGCGTCCGGAACCGACGGCACGATCTGCCTGTGACACGACCGCGAGGGAGGCCGCTGTGGCACGGGACGCGAATGGACTGCTGATCCTCAACAACGACGAGTGTGTGAAGCTGCTGAACGAGCACCCGGTCCATGTCGGCCGGGTGGCGATGGTCATCGACGGCTATCCGCTTGTGCTGCCGGTCAACTACCGCATCGACCACGGCACGGTCGTGTTCCGCACGACGATCGGCACCAAGCTCGACGCGGCGACCCGGGGCGCGCCGCTCGCCTTCGAGGTCGATGACCTCGACGCGAACTGGGAGGAGGGTTGGAGCGTGGTCGTGCAGGGCCGCGGCGAGGAGGTCGTGAACCCGGCCGACGTCGCTCGCCTGCAGCGCCTGCCCATCCACCCCTGGGGTTCCGCCGAAGCCAGCCGGTATGTCCGGATCCGGCCAGACAAGGTGACCGGTCGCCGTATCGCCTGAGGCTTGCGGTCGACCGCGATAAGGAGGAGCGATGGAGGAGATCGTCGTCGGTGTCGACGGCTCGAAGGCCTCACGTGCGGCGCTGGCCTGGGCGCTCGAGCAGGCCCGGCTCACTGGCAGCCCCATTCGCGCGGTGTACGCCTACTCGCAGCCGCCCCGCCAGCTGCACGAGGCCGGCCCTGCGCGCTCGAGCGAGGAGGTACGCCGAGAGGCGGAGGCCAGCCTCGCAGAGGTCGTCGCCGAGGAGGCCGGTGGCCAGCCGATCACGGCCGAGGTCGTGCACGTGCGTCAGGGCAACGCCGCCCGTGCGCTCTGTGACGCCGCCAAGCACGCGGCGCTCCTCGTCGTCGGTTCCCGGGGCCTCGGTGGGTTCACCGGCCTGCTCGTCGGCTCGGTGAGCCAGCAGTGCGTGCAGTACGCGCCGTGCCCGGTGGTGGTGGTGCGCGCGGAGCCGGACGAGGCGCTCTAGCTAGGCGTCGGGGCGCCGCGGCCTGCCCGCGTCCGGCGGCGGCTGACCCGCGTCCGGCGGCGGCTGACCCGCGTCCGGCGGCGGCT
>SKPY01000212.1 GCA_007119305.1 Nitriliruptorales bacterium | reverse complement strand
GGTGACCAGAAGTGCGTCGACGAGGAGCCCGCCCTCGAGGCGCGGGGCTACGACCACCCGAGCGCCTGCCACTACGCGGAGCCGCGCAGGGTGCTCTGACACGTGCAGGCGACCCAAGCGCCAGCGCCGCGGTCGCATGCTCCGCATATCCGGTTGTGGCGGTCGCCCAGCGACCGCCATGGCGGTGCTGACGCGCCCAGGCCGCATCGTCCCGCCCCCCCCGTAGCGGGACGTCAGCCCTTGGGCCCCGCTCGCGGTCACTGGTGGCGCAGGGTGACCCGGTGGAGGTTCGCGTTGCCCATGGCGTCGAGGCGGAACCCCTCGACCTCTTCGCTCACCACGTGGTTGTGCCGGAAGCGCATGATCGGCACCACGACCTGGTCGCGGTTGATGATCCGGTCCTCCGCCTGACGGAGCAGGAAGCGGCGCCGCGCCAGACCGAGGCTCTCCCGCGCGTCGTCGAGCAGCGCGTCCACGTCCTCGCTCGCGTAGCGCATGTAGTTGTGCTGCTCGATCTGGCTCGAGTGGAACAGCGGGTAGAGGAGATCGTCGGCGAGCGGGTACTCCGGACGCCAGCCGTAGCGGAAGAACCCCGCCTCGCCCCCTTCGAGGACCTCGAGGTACTCGTCGAACGCCGGGGAACGGAACACGACCGGGGCCAGCCCGACCGCGGCGAGGTCGCGGCGGACCTGCTCGGCCACCGTCCGATGGCCTCCGTCCCTGTTGAACCACAGCGTCAGCGAACCGACCGGCTCGTCGCGCTCCCTCAGCAGCCGGCGCGCCTCAGCAGGGTCGTGCCGGCACGTCTCGCAGGCCCCGGCGCGCCCCCCGAGCACGGGCGGCACGAACGCGTCCACCGGCTCGGCGTGGCCACCCGCGGCGCTGTCGGCGATGGCCTGCCGATCCAGTGCGAGGCTGATCGCCCGGCGCACGTCGGGGTCGTCGTACGGCGGCTGCGTGACGTTGAACGCGAGGAAGTACACGGTCGCGGTCGGTCCACGCAGCACACCCGGCCCCTCGTAGCCGTCCGGCGACGCACCGAACTGCTCCACGGCGGCCTCGACCGCACCCTCGGGCAGCGGGCTCACCTGCAGGCGACCCTGCTGGAACGCGACGAAGGCCGCCTCCGGGTCGAGGATCTGGAAGAGGACCTCGTCGAGGGCAGCGGGCGCCCCTGCGTTGCTCCACTCCGGTGCGCGCTGGAGGCGGATGAACTGGCCGGGCACCCGCTCCTCGGCGGCTGCGAACGGGCCGTTGCCAACCGGCTGACCGGCGAAGCGCTCGGGGTCTGCGCGGAAGCGCTCCCGCGGGACGGGGGCCAGTGCCGGGTGGCCGACCACGGCAGGGAAGTCCGCATGCGGCGCGCTCAGCTGCACGCGCAGCGTGCGCTCGTCGACGGCTTCGACGCCGGACAGCGAGGCAGCCGCGCCACGACGCAGTGCATCGTAGCCGGCGACGCCCCGGAGGTGGTGGTGCCCCGCAGCCCCCTCCCGCACGGCGAGGTTCCAGGTGAACGCGAAGTCATCCGCGGTGACAGGGCTGCCGTCGTGGAAGGTCGCGCCCTCCCGTAGCGTGAACGTCCAGGTGGCACCGTCGTCGTCGTGCGTCCACGACTGCGCGGCGCTCGGGCTCACGACGAAGTTGGCCTCGTAGCGCGTCAGGGCGTCGAACAGCGCGTCCACCACGAGCAGTTCGTCAGGTTCCACGGCTTCGAAGGGCAGCAACGAGGCCGGCTCTGTGATGCCGATGCGCAACGTGCCGCCCCGACCCTCTGCGTCCGGGGTGGGCTCGTCGGGGCCAGGGGTCACCACGGGCGGCGGCGTGGGGGGCGTCGGTGTGACGGGTGGCGCCGCGGCGTCGGTCGGTCCGCTGCACGCGAGGAGCAGGACACCGGCGACGACCATGCGCGCCGTGTCGCGCAGGGCCCTCGCAGGACGGTTCGCGCGCGGCGACGTGGTACGGCCCCTACACGAGGCGCAGTGACAGCACGACGGTGGTCACCGCGAAGATGACGCCCGTGATCACCGTGAGCCGGTCGAGGTTCTTCTCCACGACGGTGGAGCCGCTCATCGTGCTCATCGCCCCCCCGCCGAACATGTCGGAGAGCCCACCCCCCCGACCCGACTTGAGCAGGATGAACAGGATGAGCACCAACGACACGATGACGTGAACGACGACGATGGCTCCGGTCAGCACAGGGAAGCCTCCGGCGGGCTGGTGATCGACGGTACGGGCTGGCGCTGCAGGCAGCACGCGCGCAGGCCTCGCACCATGGTAGCAGCGCAGCGTGTGCGAGCAGGCGGCAGGCCCGCGCTGGGGCTCTGGCGGCGGGTCAGCGTTCGCCGGCGCTCACGAGGAACACGCCCACCTGCGCGCCGGTGTCGGACAGCAGCACGAGCGGGCGGGCGGTGCGGACCGGCGCGTCCCCATAGCGTGACCGCACGTCCCACGCGGGGCGGTCGGCGCTGCCCCAGGACAGGCGCGCCGGCGCGGACTGCCCCACCGCGGGTTCGCGCCGGGCGAGATCGGCACGCGACTCCACGCACGGGCACCCGGCGCCGGCTGGCGCGGGCTGGCTCCCTATCTCGGCGGGATCCGGCTGCGCCGCCGCGACTGCCGGGAGCTCGTCCGCGGTCGGCGTGAGAGAGCGGAAGGTAGCCAGCGCCGGCGACTCCACGGGCAGGACCGGCGGCGCCGAGAGGTAGACGAAGGTCAGGTTCTCGCCGTCGAGCCTCGTGTCGATCCACGCCGGGACCATGAGCGCGGCCGTAGTGCCGGTCACGATCGCGGCTGCGGCGAGGCCGGCCTCGGCGCGCTGGCGCAGCCGTGTGGGTGCCGGCGCGCGGGCGATGAGCCGTTCGACCCGCACCGCGATGGTCTTGACGGTCTCGCCCACGGAGGAGCCGGCCGCGAGGACCCCCGACGGCAGGGCGGCCGTCCCGGCCCCGCCCGGAACGGCCGCGCACACACCGGCGAGCGCCTTGCGCTCGCGGCTGCAGTCCCAGACCTTGAGAATGCTCGAGGCCAGCGCGACCGGCCGCCCGGTGTAGGCAGAGGCCAGCTCGTCCGCGCCCTCCTCCTGCTCACGGCGCAGCCAGCGCACGGCCAGATGCAGCGGGGGCAGGAAGAACGCGATGTCCCGGAACAGCCCCACGACCAGCGCCAGCGCGGTGTCCCGACGGCGCACGTGTGCGAGCTCATGGGCGAGCAGCCCTTCGCGCTCACGTGCGTCCAGCCGACCCACAACCTCGGGATCGACGGCGATGACCGCGCGTCGGGTGCCGGTCGTGAACGAGCCCCCGGGACAGCCCGGGACGATCAGGAGGCCGGGTGGACGTACCCCCATGCCGGCTGCGAGGCGGGCTACCTCCCGCTGCAGCTGGTGCTCGGGCCGCACCGCGCGGCCCGACCGCAGGGTCCAGTGCACCCGCACGGCACCGGCGACGCGCCGGCTCAGCAAGGCGGTGACCGCGAGGACGTAGGTGAGGATGAGGGCATCCACCCCGCGTTCCGTCACCAGCCCGCGGTGCTCCCCGAACGCGTCCAGCAGGGCGCCGCTCGCGCCCGTGCCGGTGGCCACCCACAGCTGCGGCAGGTACACCTGCCCGACCGAGGCGACCGCGGCTGCAGCGGCGGTGAGGACCGGTGCGAGGACGGTGAGGCGGCGCGCCCGACGGGTGCGGACGAAGCCCGCGCCCACGAGGATGGCCGCCAGCCCGGCGGCCGCCAGCGACCCGAGCAGCGCCCGCACGGCAAACGACTCCGTGACGAGCGACAGGAGGAACCCCCCCGAGTCGCCTTGAGTGGGCATCGAGACCTACTGCTCCTGCACGCGCAGCCGATCGATCTTCGCGCGCAGCGCGTCGAGCACTGCCGGGTCGGTGTCGTCGTCGAGCACGTCCACGAAGTAGGACATGGCAGGCACGGGAAACGACCCGACGAGCCAGTCGACCACGCTCGTCACGGTCGACTCCGCGTACTCCTCGCGGCTGACGGTCGGACGGTAGCGGTGGGCGAGCCCGGACGTGTCGCGGGACAGCAGCCCCTTCGACGCCAGGCGCGCCATCGTCGTCATGACCGTCGTGTAGGCGAGGTCACGGCGTTGGGCCAGCTCGGCGTGGACATCGCGTACGGTCGTCTCGCCGAGACGCCAGACCGTTTCCATCACCTCGGTTTCGAGGGGCCCGAGGAGCCCTTGCAGCTCGGGATTGCGCTTCGCCATCGCGTGCCTCCAGCCATGCGTGTCGCGGACAGTACTACGTGGCCGACCCCGTCGGACACCACGATCCTACGCCTCCGGGGGGCCGGCGTCGAGCATCCGGCGGACGGAGCACGACACCCCCCCCGGGGGGGTGTCAGAGTCGGTGGTGCCGGCAGATCACCGCGAAGTCCTCCGGGTCGAGGCTCGCCCCCCCGACGAGGGCCCCGTCGATCTCCGGGCGTCCCATCAGCTCCACGATGTTGCCGGGCTTCACGCTGCCGCCGTACTGGACCCGCAGCCCCTCGGCGATCTCTGCCCCGTACAGCTCCCCGACGGTGCGCCGGACCACTCCGCACATCTCGTTGGCGTCCGCCGCGCTCGCCGTCCTGCCCGTGCCGATCGCCCACACAGGCTCGTAGGCGACCACCAGCTCCGAGGACGCGGTGATCCCCACACCCGCGAGGCTGCCGCGCAGCTGGCCGACTACGATGTCCTCGGCCTGGCCCGCCTCGCGCTGCTCGAGCGTCTCGCCGACGCACAGGATCGGCGTCATCTCATGGCGGCGGACCGCCTTGACCTTGCGGTTGACGACCTCGTCGCTCTCCCCGAAGTGCTGCCTGCGCTCGGAGTGTCCGCAGATGACGTAGGCCACCTTGAGCTTGGCGAGCATGGGTGCGCTCACCTCACCGGTGTACGCGCCCCCGTCCTCCCAGTGGCAGTCCTGGGCGCCGAGGCCGATGCGCAGCCGGTCCCCCTCGATCAGGGTCTGGATGCTCCGCAGCGCGGTGTGCGCGGGGCAGACGACGAGCTCGGACGCGTCGTAGTCCTCCGCCTCGAGGTGGTAGACGAGCTGCTGGACGACCTGGATGGCCTCGAGGTGGTCGAGGTTCATCTTCCAGTTGCCGGCGAGCAGCGGACGGCGTTCCATCGGGCAGCTCCCTTCCTCCGGGCTGGCGGCTCAGCGCACCGCGGCGCGGAGCGCCGCGATGCCGGGCAGGTCGACACCTTCGAGGTACTCGAGGGACGCGCCGCCACCGGTCGAGACGTGACTGACCTCGGCGGCCAGGCCGAGCTGGCGGATGGCGGCCGCGCTGTCGCCGCCGCCGATGACGGTGAACCCGGCGCAGGCCGCGACCGCCCGGGCCACGCCCTCCGTGCCGGCGGCGAACGGGGGCCACTCGAAGACGCCCATCGGTCCGTTCCACAGCACCGTGGCGGCATCGGCGACCGCGGCGGCGAAGCGGGCCACGCTGTCGGGACCGATGTCGAGCCCCATGTAGCCACCGGGGATGCCGTCGGCCGCTACCCGGCGGTGGTCCGCGTCGGCTTCGAACGCCTCGGCGGCGACCACGTCAATGGGGAGGAGCAGGTCGACGTGCCGGCGCTCGGCCTCGGCCACGAGGTCCGCCACGGTGTCGAGGTGGTCGTCCTCCACGCGGCTCGCGCCGACCTCGTACCCTTGCGCCTTCAGGAACGTGAAGCACATCGCGCCGCCGATCAGCAGGCGATCGACGCGCGCGAGCAGGTTGCCGATGACCCCGAGCTTGTCGGACACCTTCGCGCCGCCGAGGATCGCGACGAACGGGCGGGGTGGGTCCTCGAGCAGCCGAGAGAGCACCGCGACCTCGCGGAGCAGCAGGTCGCCGGCCGCGCACTGCTCCAGTCGCTCGGGCAGCGCGACCACGCTGGCGTGCGCCCGGTGGGCGGCGCCGAAGGCGTCGTTCACGTAAGCGTCGCCGAGCGCCGCCAGGCGGTCCGCGAACTCCGGGTCGTTGCCCTCCTCCCCCGGCTCGAAGCGGAGGTTCTCGAGCAGCGCGATCTCGCCGTCGTCCAGCGCGCCCACCACGCGGCGGGCGTCGGGGCCGGCAACGTCGCTGGCTGCCTGGACCTGGGTGCCCATGAGCTCGCCGAGGCGCGCGGCCACAGGCGCCAGGCGCAGCTCCTCGCGCACCTGGCCCTTGGGGCGCCCGAGATGGCTCATGAGCACGACGCGCGCTCCGGCCGTGCGCAGGTGGCGCACCGTCGGCAGCGACTCCTCGATGCGCAGGTCGTCGGTCACCCGCCCGTCCGCGAGGGGGACGTTGAGATCGGCGCGCACGAGCACCGTGCGCCCGCGCGCGTCGAGATCGTCGAGTCCGGGCAGGCCGGCCACGCCGGCAGGCACGTCTGGCATGCAGCGCTCCGATCCGCCGTTACAGGCGCTCGCCGACGAGCACCGTGACGTCGAGGAGCCGGCACGAGTAGCCCCACTCGTTGTCGTACCAGCCGAGGGCCTTGACCATGCGCCCGTTGGCCATCGTGGACGCGCCGTCGACGATGCAGCTGTGGGGGTTGCCCACGATGTCGATCGACACGATGGGATCCATCGTGAACTCGACGATGCCCTGCAAGGCGCCCTGGGCCGCCTCCCGGTAGGCCTCGTTGACCTGCTCGACGGTCGCCTCCTCGCGCAGGGTCACGACGAGGTCGGTGATGGAGCCGTCGGGGATCGGCACGCGCAGCGCGAACCCGTCGAGCCGTCCCTGCAGGTGCGGCAGCGCGAGCGCTGCGGCCCGGGCCGCCCCCGTGGTGGTCGGCACGATCGACACGGCCCCGGCCCGGGCGCGCCGCAGGTCCTTGTGCGGCGCGTCGTGCAGCCCCTGGTCGTTGGTGTAGGCGTGCACCGTGGTCATGAGCCCCTGCTCGATGCCGAAGGCGTCGTCGAGGACCTTCGCGAGCGGCACCACGCAGTTGGTCGTGCAGCTCGCGCAGCTGATCACGTCATGGGCATCGGGGTCGTAGTCGCCCTCGTTGGCCCCCATCACGAGCGTGACGTCCTCTTCCTTGCCGGGCGCCGAGATGATGACCTTGCGCGCTCCGGCGTCGAGGTGGGCAGCCGCCTTGTCGCGTGCCGTGAACAAGCCGGTGGACTCGACCACGATGTCGGCGCCGAGATCCTTCCACGGCAGGTTCGCCGGGTCACGCTCGGAGGTGATCGGGATCTCGCGCCCGTCGACCGTGATGGAGTCCCCGCCCGTCTCGACGGTGCCGTCGTAGCGGCCGTGGATGCTGTCGTAGGCGAGCAGGTGCGCGAGCGTCTTGGCATCCGTGAGGTCGTTGATGCCGACGATGGTGACGTCGTCGCCCCGCCCGGCGAGCGCGCGCAGGTAGTTGCGGCCGATGCGGCCGAAGCCGTTGATGCCGACGCGGATGGTCATGGGTTCACCTCGGGGGTCGTGGCAGCGTTCGCGGACACTCTACCCAACTCCCCGCTCGACTCCGACCGCCATTCGGCTCCTGTCCAGCGCCGAACGGCACCTCACGGCTCCTCCGCTAGGTCCACGAGACGGCCCAGCCGCCGGTGCACCGCCGTCTTGCCGACCGCGGGCTCGAGCAGGTCGCCCAGCTCGGACAGGCTCGCCTCGGGGTTGGCGAGACGCACAAGCGCGATCTCGCGGAGGTCCTCGGGCAGGCCCTCCCAGCCCAGCCGCTCCACCGCGTGCTCGATCGCCTCGACCTGCCGTCCCGACGCGCTCACGCTGCGTTGCAGGTTCGCACGGTCGGCGTTGGCGGCCCGGTTGGCCGCGCCCCGCAGCTCGCGCCGTAAGCGCCCGTCGTCGAAGGCGAGGAACGCGGTGTGCGCGCCCGTGTGCGCGAGCACCGCGGCGACCTGCGCGCCCGACTTCACGACCACCCGCCAGCCGTCCCGGTGCCGGGCAACGCGCGCGCTTGCCGCGCCGCTGTCGCGTAGCAGCGCGGTGAGCGCGTGGGCCAGGCGCTCGTCCGGCGCGGCGAGCTCCAGATGCGGGCTGCGCCGCGGATCGGACAGGCTCCCGGTGACCAGCAGCACGCCGCGCACGTACGCATCCCGGTCGCAGCCACGGCGGACGAACGCTGCGGGTAGCTGCGCCTGCGGCCGTCCGGCTCCGTCCAGCACGCCCAGCGCGAGCAGGGCAGCGCGCGCGGACGGCGGGACGCTGAGCTGGTAGGCGAGCGCGCGCCGCAGCCCACCGGGCTCCAGCACCGCGATCTCGGGCCGGAGCCCCTCCAGGTCTCTCAGGCTCGCGCACAGGCGGCGGATGACCGCCCCACTCGAGCTGCGCACCACCACCCCGAACCCGCGCTGCTCGCCGCCCCGGCGCCGGAACGTCGCGCCGAAGCGCAGCGCCGCCGCCGTCTCCGCCCGCCGGCAGCAGCCCCGCCCCAGCGGCAGGTGCGCCAGCTCCTCGCGGACCTGGTGCGTCAAGCTCACGGCAGTGGCAGTCCCAGCAGCGGTGCGAGCGCGCGGCCGAGACGGGACGGGTCGTGGCCGGGCGCGGGTGTCCCAGCGCCGGCGCGGCTCACGAGGTCGGCGGTGACGACCTCGGCGCCGGCCGCGTTGTCCAGGGGCCCGCGTACGGGAGTGGTCCCTGCGGGCACGGGACCAGCGTGCAAGACCACGCTGTCCAGGCGCAGCTCGGGGACGTGGTCGAGCAGGGCCGCGACGTGATCGTGGGCGCTGAACCCAGAGGTCTCGCCGGGCTGGGTCGTGAGGTTGGCGATGTAGATCGTCCGGGCCCGGGTGTCCACGAGCGCCTTGCGCACGCCCGGGACGAGCAGGGGCGCGATCACGCTGGTGAACAGGCTGCCTGGGCCTAGCACCACGGTGCGCGCCAGCCGCAGCGCCTCGACCGCCGCGTCGGCGGCGGGCGGGTCGTCCGGCTCGAGCCACACGCGCGTCACCCGGCCATCCGCCTGGGTGACGCGGGCTTGCCCGTCGACCTGCCGGCCGTCGGCCACCTCCGCGTGCAGCTCGACCGGCTCGGTGGTGGCGGGCAGCACCCGGCCGGCGCAGTCGAGCAGCGCGCCCGCCGCGTCGACCGCGGCGACGAAGTCGTACCGACGGGCTGCGTCGGGTCCTGGGGAGTCGGCGCTGCGCTCGGCCAGCGCGACGAGGGCGAGGTTACCGAGCGCGTGACCGGCGAGCTCGCCGCGGCTGAACCGGTGCCCGAACAGGTCGGCCAGGGGCTGGTTGCGGGCGAGCGTGACGAGCGCCTGGCGCAGGTCTCCTGGTGCGATGATGCCGAGGTCACGCCGCAGCCGTCCGCTCGAGCCGCCGTCGTCGGCGACGGTGACGACGGCGACCGGTTCGACGCCGAGCAGCCCCAGGGCGGCCAGCACGCGGGCGAGCCCGTGCCCACCGCCGACTGCTACGACCTCACCTGCGTGCACGGCTCACTCCTTCACCCGATCCCGGTGCTCGACCTGCACGCCGACGCCGAGGCCGCGGATGCGCTGCGCGATCTCCTCAGCGAGCACGACCGAGCGGTGCCGGCCGCCCGTGCAGCCGATGGCGACCGTCAGATAGCGCTTGCCCTCGGCCTGGAACGCGGGCAGCATCAGCTCGAGCAGCCCCCCGAGACGCTCGAGGAACTCCCCCGTCTCCTTCTGCTCGAGGACGTAGTCCCGCACCGGCTCGTCCAAGCCGGTGAAGGGCCGCAGGCGGTCGACCCAGTGGGGATTGGGCAGGAAGCGGACGTCAAGCACGATGTCGGCGTCGCGGGGCGTGCCGTGCTTGAAGCCGAAGCTGACGACGTTCGCGACGAGCGCGTGCTCGCCGTCCCGCCCGAACGCGTCGACGAGCCGGTCCCGCAGCTGGTGCACGTTCGTGTCCGTCGTGTCGATCACGAGGTCGGCGTCGGCCCGCAGGTCGGCGAGCAGCGACCGCTCGCGCTCGATGCCGTCGACGACCCGGTCCCGCCCCGACAGCGGATGGGCGCGACGCGCCGCCTCGTAGCGCTGCACGAGGGCCTCGTCGCTGGCCTCGAGGAAGACCACGCGGAGCGTTGCGTCGCGGCGTCGCAGCTTTGCGACGGCAGCGCGCAGGTCCCCGAAGAACTCCCGGCCGCGCACGTCGACGACGAGCGCCACCCGGTCGACGCTCGACCCCGGCACCGCGGCGAGCTCGAACACCCGCTCGATGAGCGCGGGCGGCAGGTTGTCGATGACGAAGTAGCCGACGTCCTCGAGCACCTTCGCGGCGGTGGTGCGCCCGGCTCCGGACAGCCCGGTGATCACGACGAGGCTGGGGTCGTGGTCGCGCTCGATGGGCTCGCGCTCGACGGTGTCAGGCAGGCTCATACGCTGTCCGTTTCTCGGAGACCAAGGCGGAAGTGCTCGTGGATCGCTGACGCGAGCTTCGTGCTGATGCCCTCGACCTCCGCGAGCTCATCCGGGCTCGCCTCACGCACCCGCTTGAGCGAGCCGAAGCGCTCGAGCAGCGCCCGGCGCCGAGCGGGCCCGACCCCGGGGATGTCGTCGAAGGCTGATGCCGTCATGCGCTGCCCGCGCAGCGAACGATGGTAGGTGACGGCGAACCGGTGCGCCTCGTCGCGCACCCGCTGCAGCAGGAACAGCGCCTCGCTGCCGCGCGGCAGGCGCACGGGCTCCGCGCGGTCGGGCAGGTGGACCTCCTCGAGGCGCTTGGCGAGCGCGCACACCTCCACCCCGTCGATGCCGAGGTCGGCCAGCGCCCGGCGCGCCGCGTTCAGCTGGCCCTTGCCGCCGTCGATGATGACGAGGTTCGGCGGATAGGCGAACTTGCGCTCCGCCACCGGCTTCTCCGCCTCGGCGAGGAAGCGCTTGAAGCGACGGGTGACCACCTCGTGCATCATCGCGAAGTCGTCCTGGCCCTCGACCCCCCGGATCCGGAAGCGCCGGTACTCGGACTTGCGCGGCAGGCCGTCCTCCAGGACCACCATGGACGCCACCGAGCTCGTGCCCTGCAACGTCGAGATGTCGTAGCACTCGATCCGCAGCGGCGGCTCGTCGAGCCCGAGCGCCTCCTGCAGCTCGTGCAGTGACTGGCTGCGGGCGTTGAAGTCCTTCGCGCGCTTGAGCCGGTTCTGGGTGAACGCCTCGACGGCGTTCTCGCGCACGGTGTCGAGGAAGGCTCGCTTCTCCCCGCGCTGGGGCACCCGGATCGTGACGGGGCCGCCGCGCAGCTCCGCGAACAGGGCCTCCAGCGCCGACCGGTCCTCCGGCTCCACGGGCACGAGGATCTCGCGCGGGACGTCGCCCGCCCGCTCCATGCCGAGCTCGAGCAGGAAGCTCGCGACGAGCGCAGGGCCGTCGAGGTCGGCCACCTTGTCCGCCGCCCAGCCCTTGCGCCCGACCACCCGTCCGCGGCGCACGAAGAAGGCCTGGAACGACGCCTCGAGGTCGTCGTCGTGGTAGTTGATCGCGTCGAAGTCTCCGCCCGGACCGCGGTCACGGGTCACCATCTGCTGGCGTTCGAGGGCCCGGCGGGCGGCGCCGATCTGGTCGCGGATCCTGGCAGCAGCCTCGAAGTTGAGCTTCGCCGACTCCTCGGCCATGGCGGCCTCGAGCCGCTCGAGCACCACCTCCGTGTCCCCCTCGAGGAAGCCGATGAGGCCCTCGACGAGCGCGCGGTGCTCACCCTCGTCGACCTTGCCCACACAGGGCGCCGCGCAGCGGCCGATGTGGTAGAGCAGGCACGGCCGCCCGGTCCGCACACAGCGGTCGAAGACGCCCTGCGAGCAGGTGCGCACGGGGAAGACCCGCAGCAGCAGGTCGAGGGTCTCCCGGATCGCGTACGCGTGGGCATACGGCCCGAAGTAGCGGGTGCCGTCCTTGCGGGGGTTGCGCCGCACCAGCGCCCGCGGCACGTCGTCCTGCACGGTGATGGCGAGGTAGGGATAGCTCTTGTCGTCGGTGTAGCGGACGTTGTAGCGGGGCCGGTGCTCCTTGATGAGGTTGTACTCGAGGTGGAGCGCCTCGACCT
>SKPY01000093.1 GCA_007119305.1 Nitriliruptorales bacterium | reverse complement strand
GCGGTCGTGCGGCGCGCGGTGGGGCCGGCCGGGCGGGGGCTCAGCCCGGACTGGGGACTGGGCCGGCGCTGCACCCTCGCGCTCGGCGACGAGGTCTGGTGTGGCGGTCATGGCGAGGAAGGCGCGCAGGCCCGGTCCTGGCTCGCCGGGCTGCCCGACGAGGTCGACGAGGTCGCCCGGCTGTGGTGGGTCGCGACCGGAGAGGTGCGCCTCGACCCGGACCTCGTGCAGGCCGCAGCGACCCGGCTGGCGCTGCCTGCGCCGCAGGATTGAGCGGCGCGGGGGCTGGGCACACCGGCCCGCGAGGTGATGCCCCATGGCGCAGAAGGATCACGGACCGAGCATCAAGGACGACGAGCAGTACGAGCGCTTGCGCGAGCAGGGCGAGAGCAAGGAGAAGGCCGCCCGCATCGCCAACACCGAGCGCTCGACCGCCGGCAAGCGCGGCGGCACCGCGGACGCCTACGAGGAGTGGTCGGTCGACGAGCTGCGCGACCGGGCGGCCGAGATCGGCATCGAAGGCCGCAGCGACATGACCAAGGACGAGCTCATCGACGCCCTGCGCAACCACTAGCGACACCGCAAGGCATCGAGCACCGCCCCTGCCAGCGCCTGGCCGCCCGGAGGGCGGTCATGGCTGCGCTTCGACGAGCTCGATCGAGGTCAGCTGCTGGCTCGGCAGCTCGGCGCGGAAGTACAGCTTCAGCTCGCTCGCCGCGACGCCGCTGCGCCAACCGCGGAACCCGTAGCGGACCTCGTTGCCGGCGAAGTCGATGCCGGTCACTTCGAGCTCGGCGGGGCTGCCGCCGTCGGTGCGGTCGCTGATCTCCACGCTGTGCAGCTCGACGAGCCCGACCGCCCGGGCGAACTCCTCGGCGGGCAGCTCCCGCTCCCAGGAGGCCTTCGGGTTGGGGATGCTGTCGGCCAGCGACCACGGGTCGTCGACGCTGACGAGGTAGGGCGCGGCCTGGGCCTCGCCGTACGCCCAGCTGTCCTGCGCCGCCTCGGTGCGTCCACCGTGGGAGGACGAGTAGAAGGTCCACGCGAGCTCGCCCCGGTAGGTCACGACCTCCCCTGCGGTCCTGACCACCGCGGCCCGCCAGCGCTCGCCACCGGGGCCACCCTCCTTCTGCCAGCCCGCGAAGGCCTGGTCGTGCGGGGTGGTGCCGAGGTGGCAGCCGCAGTCGTCGTCCTTGCCGGCGAGCACCTTGCGGACCGCGTAGGTGCGGCCCGCGATCGCCTGCGCCATGAGCGCGTCCGGCTCCCAGCTCGACGGCATCTCGGCGAGGCCCCGCAGGTAGCGCTCGAGGGGCACGACGAGCGTGGGGCGGACGCCCTCGTCGCTCGTGTCGACCTCGAGGACGCCCCACCGCAACGTGCCTGACAGCGGCTGCCCCGAGCGCGCGAGCTGGGGCAGGCGCAGCAGCGTCGGCGTGCCCTCAGCGAACTGGAAGCGCACGCTTGCCGGTGCCGCGCCTGCGCTGTGCGCGTGCCCGTCGCCGTCGACGAGCGTGAGGTCGTCGCCGTCGGCCAGGAGCGTCCAGACCTGACCGGGCGGCAGCGGCGTGACCGTGCCGCCCAGCTCGACCTCGACAGGCCGGTCCGGCTCGCCCCCCTGTCCGGTCGTCAACAGGCGCAGCCGGTCGGGGTCGTTCACGTCGCGGTTGCGAAACAGCCCCACCCGGAGGTCGCCGGCGGCCGCGCGGTGGGCCTCCACGGTCGTGCCCGGGTAGTAGTGCGCGAGGATGTCGCGGTAGCCGCGGCCCTCGAGCGCCTGGGCCTGCGCGCCGTACTGGCTCATCCCCACGCTGTGGCCCCACCCGCGACCGCGCAGCACGACCACCCGGTCGTCCGCGCCGCGCTGGGGCGATCCGGCGCTCCACGGGCGCGGCTCGGGGCCGCTGAGCCGCGCCGCGTCGAGACGAACGCTGGCTGCAGGCTCGGCGCTGTCCCGGCCCGAGCCCAGGTCGGCCGTGACCAGGGCGAGGACCAGCGCGCTGACCCCGGCGAGGAGCGCGCAGGCGGGCACGCCCACACGGAGCGCAGGGGGCAGGCTGTGCATGGCGCCTCGGGTCGGGGACGTGCGGGTCACACTACGCCCGCAGGCCTGCCTGCGCAGGCGCTGCGCCGGGCCGGCGCTGTGTCGGCTGTACAAGGGGCCCCGCCCGGCGCGGGTTGCTGCCGGAGCCGACGGCGCGGTGCCGCCCCGTTGGGGGTCGGGCGGTGGACGCTACGATCGGCGTGTGGTCCCGCACTTCGCCGTCTGTGTGTTCTGCGCCTCGAGCGAGGCGGCTACGCCCGAGGATCGGGCGGTGGCCGCCGAGCTCGGCGAGGCGATCGCGGCGGAGCACTGGGGGCTCGTCTACGGCGGCGGCGGCATCGGGCTCATGGGGGAGGTGGCGCGGGGCGCGCTCGCCGCCGGGGGCCACGTCACCGGGGTCATCCCACACCGTCTGGCCACCCGCGAGATCGCGCTCGACGGGGTCACCGAGCTGATCCGCACCGACACGATGCGCGAGCGCAAAGGGATCATGGACGCTCGCAGCGACGGGTTCATCGTCCTGCCCGGTGGGATCGGCACCCTCGAGGAGCTCCTCGAGATCATCACGCTGCGCCAGCTCGGCTACCACGAGCGACCCATCGTGCTGCTCGACCCGCGCGGCTTCTGGGAGCCCCTTGTGACCCAGCTTGACCGGATCGTCGCCGAGGGGCTCGCACAGCCGCAGCTGCGCGAGCTGTGGGCCTGGGTCGACACCGTGCCGGACGCGATCGAGACCGTCCGGCGGGAGCTCGTGCTGCCCCACGTCGCCGAGGGCGATCTCGCGGCCGCCGACGGCGCCCCGGGGCAGGCCCGCGAGGCAGCCGAGGGTGCCCCCGCGGAGGACCTCGAGGTCATCGAGGCGCCCCCGCAGGAGGCGAGCGGGTGAGGGTCACGGTCCTCGAGCACCTGCCGCACGAAGGCCCGGGGCTGCTCACCGAGGTCGCCGCCGCCCGCGGCCTGGACGCCACGACCGTGGCGCTGTGGGCGGGCACCCCGTGCCCGAGCGCGCCGCCGGAAGCGCTCGTCGTGCTCGGCGGCGACATGTGCACCGACGAGAAGGAGGCCTACCCCCACCTCGCGGACGAGGTGGCGCTGCTCGCCGCGTGCGTCGAGGCCGGCACGCCGGTGCTGGGCATCTGCCTGGGCGCGCAGCTGCTCGCCGAGGCCACGGGCGGCGCGGTCGCCCACGGCGAACCCGAGATCGGGTACCCGCCGATCCAGCTCACCGCCGCCGGTCGCGCCGACCGGGTCCTGCAGCGGCTGCGGGACGGCGCACCGGCCTTCAACGGGCATCGGGACCACATCACGCTTGGGCCACAGGCCACGCGGCTGGCCTACAGCGAGGCGGCGGCGGTGCACGCCTTCCGCGTGGGTTCCGCGTACGGGGTCCAGTTCCACCCCGAGTTCACCGCCGACATGGTCGCCGGCTACGTCAGCGCGCCGGGGGTGCCCGCCTACCTGCGGGCGGCGGGGTGGGAACCGGCGCAGCTGCTGGCCGCGGCCCGCCGCCATGAGGCTGCACACCGGCGGGACCACGCCGCGCTCCTGCACGCCTGGTTCGACTGGGCCACCGGCCGGTAGCCGACCGTGGGGGCGGCCGGCCCGCCGGCGGTGCTCGCGCCGGTCCGACGCACGCACCGCAGGAGAACCGCTTGTCCCCAGGGCCGGTGGGTTGCCGGGTCCGCGTGACACAACCCTGCGCTAGGGTCACGGCGTGTCGGATTGAGGGCGCCCGCATGGCGGTGGTACCGTTGCCGGGTTGACCGTCCTGCTCCCAGCGGGGTGCGCACGACGCACCCGACCGCGGGGGCCGCCCTTACGAGACCACAGGATGGGTTATGCGCACCTATGAACTCATGATCATCACCAACGGCGGGTTGGACGACGCCGCCGTGCAGGGGGTCATCGAGCGCTTCACGAAGCTGATCGCCGATCAGGGCGGCAGCGTCGACAAGGTCGACCACTGGGGCAAGCGCCAGTTCGCCTACGAGATCCAGCACATGACCGAGGGCTACTACACGGTGATCGACGTCCAGATCGGCACCGAGGGCCTGCAGGAGCTGGACCGCCAGCTGGGCATCGCCGATGAGGTCGTCCGCCACAAGATCATCCGCCCTGCGGCCCGTGTGAAGAAGCCGTGAGGCATGCCTGCACCCGTCCGTGCTCGATCCGACGGCGCCTCGCGCGCCTGCGCGCACCCGCGACCCCGAGGAGGATGACGTGGCGAACGACAACGTGATCACGATCGTCGGCAACCTGACCGACGACCCCGAGCTCCGCTTCACCCCGAACGGGGTGCCGGTGACGAACTGCCGCGTGGCGGTCAACCGCCGCTTCCGCAACAACCAGACGAACGAGTGGGAGGACCGCCTCGACGGCTACTTCACCGTGAACGCCTGGCGGGACCTGGCCGAGAACGTCGCCGAGTCGCTCAACCGCGGCGACCGGGTGCTCGTCACCGGCCGGCTGCAGAGCCGCTCGTAGGAGACCAAGGAAGGCGACACGCGGTGGGTCACCGAGATCGAGGCGGACGAGGTGTGCCCGAGCCTGCGCTGGGCCACGGCGTCGATCAGCAAGGTCAACCGCAGCGGCCAGAACCGCGACCGCAGCCAGAGCCAGCCGAGTCAGGCGCCCCCGCCCGCCACCCCACCGGCAGCCGATGACGTGCCCTTCTAGCGCCGCGGCAGACCGCCGCGCCCTGCCGAACGAAAGGACCCAGCGATGACCACGAACCCCCAGCGGCCCACCAAGCGCAAGGACTGCTACTTCAGCGCGAACAAGATCGAGTACATCGACTACAAGGACGTCGCGCTGCTGAAGCGCTTCATCAGCGATCGCGGCAAGATCCGCTCCCGGCGCGTGACCGGGGTCACGCCGCAGTACCAGCGACTGCTCGCCGAGGCGGTCAAGAACGCCCGCGAGATGGCGCTGCTGCCCTACAGCGTCCGGTAACCCGTCCCGCCCCCGCGTGGCGGCGACGCCCGAGCCCGCAAGGACCCACCCCATGAAGGTCATCCTGAAGCAGGACGTGCCCAACCTCGGCGATGCCGGCGAGATCGTCGAGGTCGCCGACGGCTACGGCAACAACTACCTGATGCCTCGCGGCCTCGCCATGCGCGCCACGAAGGGCGCGGTCGCCGACGCCCAGGCGATCAGCGCCGCCCGCGCGAAGCGGCAGGCCCGCAACCAGGAGGAAGCCGAGGCGCTCCGAGACACGCTCCAGGAGCGCGCGGTCAGGATCCCCGCCAAGGCGGGCACCGACGGCACGCTGTACGGCTCGGTCACCAACGTGCAGATCGCCGAGGCCGTCACCGCCCAGCTGAGATACCCCCTCGACCGCCGGCGCATCCCGCTCGAACGCCCCATCAAGGAGCTCGGCGAGCACGAGGTGGAGGTGCGGCTGCACCCGGAGGTGCTCGCCACCATCCGGGTCGAGGTCGTGCGCGAAGAGGTGTGACCGCAAGACAGCACGGCGCCCCCTGGGGCTGCCGGTGTGAGGCAGTCAGGACCCCGAGAGCCCCCGGGCTGCTTCCGCGGTGCTCCCGCGACCCCCTGTCGGCACGGCGGGAGGCCACCGGGTCCACGACGGCGGATAACGCACGGTCGCTTCGGGGACCTGGCGGGTCAGCGCTTCACATGCTTCGCAGGCTGCGCTGTCTGCGGTTGGCCGCGTGGATCAGCCCTACGATCAGCCACAGCCCGGCGGCCAGCGCGAGATAGTAGGCGATGAGTGGCATGCCTGTCGCCTGCGGCGCGAGGATGACCACGGTCGAGCCGGTGAGACTGGCGTGCATCAGGATCGCTACGAGCAGGCTGCCGGTACGGTCGTACACCCACACCATGAGCACCCTGAAAGCCGGAAGGGTTCCCGCGTAGAAGACCATCGGGGGCAGCCACAGGGCCAGGGAGAGCGATCCGGAGGGGTTGTCGCTGCCCGCCAACGTCACGGGGACGTGCCACGCCGCCCAGGCCACGCCGACGATGAGCCCGACAGTCAGGACGCCGTAGCGCAGTCTGAGCCTGGGCGCAGCGAACCCGGTCCAGCCCAGCTCTTCGAGGCCTGCCGCCAGCCCCACGGCGGCACCGGCGAGCAGAAGCGCCGTCTTCGCGTCTGCGGCGAACAACTCGGGGAGGAAGTCGGCGGATACCGGGGAGAGAGCCAGGAGGGTCACCGTCGCCATGAGCGGGGCGGTGAGGAGCGCGACGGCGTACCAACCCACACCCACCCGCCACCTGAGCAGCCGTGACAAGAGGGCGCGGAGCCCCGCCTTCCCCTCGACGAGGCCGATCAACAGGGGACCCGCGGCAACAGGGCCTGCGAGCATCGCCAAGACCGCGTACGGGAGCCAGGGGTGAAGCTGTTCCGGGGTGGCGGGGATGCGGCCGTGACCGACGCCCACGACGACGAGAACGCCTCCCCACGAGATGAGGTACGTCACACAGAAGTAGCTCAGGACCGGATGCGTCTTGAGGACGCCCTTCTCTGTGGCTTCGGCAGAGGCCTCACCGTTGAGGGGCTCCGGTGCTGGATCGGTACGGGTCGGCATCTCTGCCCTCACCTGGCCGCGCTCGATGGGGTCAGCCTCGCCCGGCTATGGCTCCCGACTGGAACGCTGCCCCTGCGGGTCCGCCACTGTGGAACGCCGGGCACCACGAGCACGCTTGCGCGGCCATCGCCTGCCGTGACTCAAGTGTTACTTGACGCCATACACGGGGGGTAGGGGCGTGAGGCCTGCCCCAGAGGGACCTTGGGGCGGTCTGGAAAGAACCCGGAACCCGGTATCCCGCTTGCACGCCCCGTGCCACGACGTGGCTGCCCGGCGGCGACGAGGTCGCCGGGCGGCAGGGCGTGCACGAGCGCCCGGGCGGCGCTCGTCGAAGGCGACCACCCCTGCTCGTCCCCGCGTTCCCAGACAACGCGGGCGACGGCCGCGTCGCCCCAGGCGACGATGCCGATCGAGGGGTGCCGAGCTGGCCGGCGCCGTTCAGGCCGCAGGGTCGGTGACCGCGATGCCGTAGAGCTGCTCGGGGAGGTCGTCGGTGACCAGCCGGGCCTCGTCGGCGTCCGGCGGGACGGCGAGCAGCCGGCCGTCGGCCGCGATGAACAGCCAGGGCAGTGTGGGATGCCACGCAAGCTGGGGCACGCCCTCGACATCGAGGGCGATGGTGCGGGCCAGCCCTTCGACGTGGGTGATCATGACCTCGACGCGGCCGCGGCGGTGGACGGGCACTGCGAGCCGGGAGTCGTCGGGGGAGAACGCGGCCGTGCGCAGCGCGAACTCACCCCCGCGGGGCACGGCGACCTCGTGGCGCTCCTCGCTGGCCAGATGGGTGATCGCCAGCTGTGAGCAGGCGTCGGGGAGCGCCTCGCAGGTGGCGAGGTGCGCGCGGCCGGCGGCGACGATCAGCGGCTCGTCGCCGTCCCATACACCCGGTCGCGGTCGGGGTCCCACACCACGGTCCGGCCGCGGTCGGGGACGGAGATCACCAGGCCGTGCTCGGTGGCCGCGTGCACCCAGCCCCCAGGCAGCGGCCGGTCAGGACGGGTCTGCACGCCCTCGGCGACGTCGAACGGCGCGACGGTGGCGCCGTCGCCGCGGCGGCGCACGAGCCACACACGATCGGTGTCGGGGGCGGGGACGAACAGCTGGAACGCCGCTCAATCGCGGACCATGCCGGCTGGGTGGAACTCGGACGCTCCTGTGGAACCAGGCGGTGCAACGGCCCCGTGCGCGCGAGGTCGCGTCTGCCTGCGTCAACTCGCCGGCATCACACCTTCAGCCGAAGGGGGGCACGGGCGGGCAGCAGCCGGCAGGTGCGCTCGCGACCGGCCGTCGCCGCGGGCTTGCGCGTGCGGCGCGGCTCCTCCGGTGCGGCCGGCGCTGACCGCCCCGACTGCTCTGCGCGAGGGCTTCCGCAGGCGGTCGGGCGTGCCCTCCGGCACGACGGCCGCCGACCGCTGCGGTTGTCCACGGCAGCGCCCCCCGGGTCCACAGGCACACCCACAGGCTGCCTTGCCGCCCGATGCGGTGCGTGGCACGGGCGCCCGCGGCTGCGCGCCGGCGTTGTCCACGTCTGTGGACCGCGCCTGTCCACGGATGTCGGCAGCGGCTTGTCTCACCCTCGTGGGATGGTCAGCGTAGGCCGCCCACCGACGAGCCGAAAGGCAGCCCGTGAACGACGCGACGTCCTCCGCCCTGCGCGCCGTACGCCCGACCCCCGCGGACGGGGCGGGTCGGCACGCCGTGTCCCGTCCGACGGGCTACGACCGCGTGCCGCCCCACGACCTCGACGCCGAACGCAGCGTCATCGGAGCGATGCTGCTGTCCAAGGACGCCATCGCCGAGGTCAGCGAGGTCGTCGGCCCGGAGGACTTCTACCGGGGGGCGCACCGGACGCTGTTCGAGGCCATCCACGAGCTCTACGACCGCGGTGAGCCCGTCGACGCGGTCACGCTCGCCGACGAGCTCAAGGGTCGGGGCCGGCTCGACGACGTCGGCGGTGCGGTCGCGATCGCCGACATCCTCGGCGCCGTGCCGACCGCCGCGAACGCCCTGTACTACGCGAAGATCGTCGCCGCGCATGCGCTGCGGCGCGGGCTCATCGAGGCGGGCACCGAGATCACCAAGCTCGGCTACACCGACGAGGAGGACGTGCAAGGCTCGGTCGACTCCGCGGAGGCGCTCGTCTACCGGTTGTCGCAGTACGGCCGGGTCAGCGAGTTCACCCCGATGAAACGGCTCATCGCCGAGGGCTTCGAGCTGATCGAGCGGCTGCACGAGAACAACTCGGCCATCACCGGACTGCCGACCGGGTTCGCGGACTTCGACGAGCTGACCGCCGGGCTGCAGCCGTCCAACCTCGTGATCCTCGCGGCTCGACCCGCCATGGGGAAGTCGACGCTGGTCGTGAACATGGCGACGCACGTCGCGGTCGAGCAGCGCCGCCCGGTGGTGCTGTTCTCGCTCGAGATGAGCCAGATGGAGCTCGTGCAGCGCATCCTCGCTGCCGAGGCACGGGTCGACAGCGAGCGGCTGCGCACCGGGCGGCTGAAGGAGCCCGACTGGCCGAAGCTGTCCCAGGCGATGGGCCGGCTCGCGGAAGCGCCGCTGTTCATCGACGACACCCCCGGCATCACGTTGATGGAGATCCGATCCAAGGCACGCCGGCTGAAGCAGCAGCACGGCCTCGACCTGCTCATCGTGGACTACCTGCAGCTGATGCAGTCGCACCGGCGGGTCGAGAGCCGCGTCCAGGAGGTTGCCGAGCTGTCGCGGGGGCTGAAGATCCTCGCCAAGGAGCTCGACATCCCCGTTCTCGCGCTGTCGCAGCTGTCCCGGCGGCCCGAGGACCGCACCGACCGGCGGCCCCAGCTGGCGGACCTGCGGGAGTCCGGGTCGATCGAGCAGGACGCCGACATCGTGTGCTTCATCTACCGCGACGAGGTCTACAACCCGGAGTCGCCGGCGAAGGGCGAGGCCGAGCTGATCGTGGCCAAGCACCGCAACGGGCCGCTGAAGACCGTACCGCTTGCGTTCCTCGGCGCAACGGCACGCTTCGCCAGCCTGCGGCGCGCGGCTCCTGGTGGCGGCGGGGGTGCCCCGAGCAGCGGACCCGGGGGACCGCCGCCACCGCCCCCGGACCCCGACGCTCCGCTGTAGCCGGGCGCGTCGCCTGGCGCCCGTCCGGAACCGCCGCCGCCAGCGTGGCGTCGTACCCACGATCCAGGCCGCGTTCCGGCCAGGGCCGGGACCCGACGCAAAGGTGGCTGCCATGCGACCCCGATCGCTCCCGCTTCTGCTCGTGCTCAGCGTGCTCGCCCTGCTGGTGGCGGCGTGCACGGCGATCGAGGACGCTGACGTCGCCGACCGGGACGAGGCGGGCACTGTGGGAGAGGCGCCCGGCGATGACATGACGGATGGCAGCGAGGCGGATGACGCCCCCGAGGTGACGGAGGCCGAGCAGCCCGTCGAGGCGCAGGAGCCTGGCGCCGCGCCCGACGCTGCGGATCCCGGCGTGAGCGGTGACGGCGAGACAGGCCTGCCGCCAGCCGACGCTCACCCCGTGCGGAGCGGGCTCGAGCGCATCATCAAAGAGGGCACCGTCGTGCTGGAGGTCGACGAGGGCGGCTTCATGGCCGCTTACCAGCGGGTGGTGCAGACCGCACGGCGCCACGGGGGGTCGGTCACCGCGAGCACCTCCTCGACCGACGATGCCGGGCGCACCACCGGCAGCGTCACCGTGCGGGTGCCGGTGGACGCCTACGAGGACCTGCTCGTCGGCGTCGGTCGGGTCGGCACGCTGCGCGAGCAGGACATCAGCTCGCAGGATGTCACCGGTGAGGTCGTCGACCTGCAGGCGCGCTTGCGCCACCTGCGCGCTCAGGAGGCCTTCTACCTCGGGCTGCTCGACGACGCGACCAGCGTTCAGGAGGCGATCGCGGTGCAGCAGCAGGTTGACGGGATCCAACAGCGCATCGAGCAGCTGCAGGGACGCCTCGACCAGCTCGAGGACCGGGCGGCCTACTCGACGCTCACCGTGGAGCTGATCGAGGCCGGGGCCGAGCCCGTGGTCGCCGCCGCCGAGGAACCGACGCTCGCGGCCTACGCCCTGTCTGCCCGCCACGGGTTCGTGACGGTCGTGGGCTGGTTGCTCGTCGTCGGGGCCTCGCTCGCGCCGCTCGTCGTGCCGGCGGTGGCCGCGCTGCTGGTCTGGCGGCTCACCCGCCACCGGGGGGCGCCACCGGGTACAGTGACGGTTCAGGCCGACTGATCGTTCGCACGGAGCGCGTGATGCCGACCGGCTACGTCCTCATCTTCTACTGGACGATCGTCGCGCTCGGTGGCGCGCTGTTCCTCGGCACCGGCGCGGCCCTCCTGCGCTACCGGCGGACCGGCATGCTGCCCGGGGAGCAGGACAGCACGGGGCAGCACCGACCCTCGCGACGGGCATCCCGGCGCGTGGCCCTGCGCTGCGCCATGGGGTTCGGGCTCACGGCTGTCGGCGCGACGGGGCTGGTCGCGACCTACTGACCGCCACGGGCCACCACGAGCGGGCTCAACCGGCGACGCCCATCGGCCGAAACAACTACTAGTAATTCTTTCAACACATATAGTACGCTAGGGCTAGTTCCAGCAGTCGCCCGGGACCCGAGGCCGGGCGAAGGAGAATACGGGGATGTCTGCCGATCGTGTGCCGGTGCGCAGTGCGCTCGTGGTCGCCGCACTGAGCCTGCTGGTGCTCCTCGCAGCCCTGGGTGCGGGCCGTACCGGGGTCGGCCAGCTCGGCACGCCGGGTGCGGGGCTCGAGCACGACCGCCACGTGGCTGACGGCTACGTGGTGCTGCCGCCGTTCGTGCTGCCAGCAACGCCCGCCTCGCCCGACCTCTTCGAGGTCCCCACGCTGCGGGAGCTGGTGCCGGGCGCGGGCGTCGCGTCCAGCCCCGAGGTCGCAGGCCCGCAGGCTGCAACGCCCCCGGAGGTCGCTCTCGCAGCGCCCGCCCCCGGCCCGCTCGCGGACCCCGCTCCCAGTCTCCCCGCGGAACCCGCCCCTGGTCCCGTCATGGAGCCCGCTCCCTCTCCCGTCGTGGAGCCCGCCCCCGACCCGGCCGTGGAGGTCGCCCCCGGCTCCCTCGCGGAGCCCGCCCCCGACCCGTCGCAGCCAGAGGAGATCCTGCTGGCCATGGCAGCGGCCGAGCCGGCGGCGAGCGTCCCGGTCGCACCCCCGCGGGCGGGGCCTGATCTCAACCGGGTCGTCCCAGGGGTAGCGTTGTGGCCCAGCACCAGCCCGCGGCTCGTCGCCGGCCCCGCACGGCCCGACCGCGACCCGGAGGGTGGCCCGCCATCCGAGGACGTGCTCGCCGAAGCCGCGGGGCCACCTACCGGTTCCGTGCCCGCCGCGGCTTCGGCGTCCCCGCAGCCGGGACCG
>SKPY01000539.1 GCA_007119305.1 Nitriliruptorales bacterium | reverse complement strand
CGGACGAGCGAGGCCGCGCACGCACAACTCCTCGAGGTCCTCGGCGACGCGCAGCGGATCGTCGTCGACCAAGGCGGCGAGCAGTTCCGGGTCGAACGGCCGGCCCAGCACCGCCGCCGCCGCGAGGGCGCGGTGTGCACGCGGGCCTGCACGCCGGCAGCGGGCCACGAGCAGCGCGGCGAGGCGCGCCGGGGGCTTCGCCACGTCCTCGGTGTCGCTGTGCAGCAGCTCGGTCAGCCACAAGGGGTGGCCGCCGCTGCGTGCCGCGAGCCGGGCCGCGATGGACCCCAGCGGCGCGAGGTCGTCGGCAGTCAGCGGGCCGAGCACGACGCGTCTCGTGGCAGGCAGCGCGTGCACTGCTGAGTCGTGCGGCACGTCTTCCGGGCGCATCGTGCCCAGCAGCAGCACCGGCCGTCCCGCACAGCGGCGCTGCAGGTACCCGAGGGCCGCGAGGGTGGAGGCGTCCGCCCACTGCAGGTCGTCGAGGGCGAGCACAATCGGGGCGGCCTCGCCCAGCACCGTCGCCACGGACTCGAGCGCGCGGAGCCGCGCCGTCGCCGGTGGCAGCCCTGAGGGCGGCAGCTCGGGCAGGATCTCGCCGAGCGCAGGCAGCTCGGCTGCGGCGTCGCCGACGGTCGGCCCGAGTTCGCGCAGCGCGCCGGCGAGCGGTACGTAGGGCAGTTCGCGGTCCGCTTCCGCGCACTTGCCGAGACCGGCTCGCACGGGCCGGAGCTGGTCGAGCAGCTCGGTGACGAGCCGCGTCTTGCCGATGCCGGCCTCGCCCTCGACGACCACGAGCCCGCCTGCGCCCGCCAGCGCGTGCGCGGCGGCCTCCCCCAGGGCACCGAGTTCGTCGATTCGCCCGAGCAGCGGCAGCTCCGTGGCTGGGTCCGGCCCGCGGCGCACCGGCCCCCTGGCGGCAGGGCGCGGGCCGTGCCTGCGGACCCCCTCGTCGTGACGGAGGATGGCGGCGTGCAGGTCGGCGGTCTCGGGCAGGGGGTCGACGCCGAGCTCGTCGGCCAGGGCGTGACGGCACCGCTCGTAGGCCCGCAGTGCCTCGTCCTGCCGACCGCGGCGATAGCAGGCGAGCATGACCACGCGGTGCGCCGCCTCGGTGGCGGGGTCATCGGCGAGCACGGCCTCGGCGTGGGCCTGCGCCGCGTCCGAGTCGCCGCACTCGAGCGCATGCTCGGCAGCGGCGAGGCGCGCGGCACGCGCCCGGTCGGCGTACTGCTCGCGCCCTCGCAGGGCCCAGGATGCGTAGGGTTCGTCCTCGAGCACCTGCCCACGCACGAGGCGGAGCGCCTGCTCGTACGCCACGCGTGCCCCGTCGGCGTCACCCGCACGTGCCTGCTCCTGAGCGCGCGCGACGAGCGCATCGAAGCGGTCGAGGTCGCAGTCGACGGCCTCGGCGGGCACGCGCAGCCCGCCGCCCCCACCGAGCACGTAGCGGCTGCGGCCCGTGCGCTCCGGCTCGAGGTGGCGGCGCAGGGTGGACGCGTACGTGTCGAGGGTGGCGGCGACGTTGCGTGGGGGAGCGTCGCCCCACAGCAGGTCGGCGAGCCGGTCCTTCGCGACGGCGTGGCCGCGCTCGAGGATGAGCAGGCACAGCAGCTGGCGGGGCTTCGTGCCGCCGAGGTCGCGGGCGCCGAGGGGTCGCCCGTCGACGACCAACTCCAAGGGGCCGAACAGCCGGGTCACGAGCATGCGCGCCTCCGGCCGGCCGCAGGCGGGGCGTCCGCGCGGCCGACAACCCAGTCTCCCTCAGGTCGCCTCGGTCGGGAAGGCCATGTGCGCCGGCGCCCGCGTGCTCGCCGTGGACGGCCGCCTCGCCGGGATGCTGCTGTGGGACGGCGCGCCTGTGCGGGGGCATGATGGGTGCGGCATGCGCCGTGCGTTCGACCCGTCGTTGCCTGGCTCGCCGTCATCCTCGTGATCGCCGCCGTGGCCGGCTGCGCGGTCCCGGGCGAGGAGCCCGGTCCGCAAGCGCAGGTGGCCCGTGGCGAGGAGCTCTACGAGGCCAACTGCATGGACTGCCACGGTGGCGCCACCGGCGGGGACATCGCGGACATCCCTCCGCCCCACGACACGCAGGGGCACACGTGGCACCACGGCGACTGCGAGCTGGTGGCGATCACGCTCGAGGGGCTGCCGGATCGCCCGGGCCTGCCCCCCGAGGTCGAGCCGATGCCGGCTGTCGCCGGCGAACTCGACGACGACGTGCGCGCGATCCTCGCCTACATCCGTACGTGGTGGACGCCGGAGCAGCGTGACCACCAGGAGCAGGTGCCGCCGAGGTCTGCGACTGACGCGCGGCGTGTGCCCGGCGCGTTCGTTGCCCGCAACACCGGGCTGTGGCAGGGTAGTCGGCGCGCGGATGCCTGGTGGGGCACCGCGGCTGGTGGGGGAAGCAGCCGCTTCCGGGCTGGAGGCGCTTGCCGCGCTCGCCCTGGCCAACAAGCGCGCGGCCGTGACCGGCAGCAACCGTGGCAGTTTGAGCGATCTGCCGTCCGGACGTGTTGCGCTCCGTCGACACCGAGCTGTCCGGCGGGCGGCTGCTGGCTGGAGTCCCCGTTAGGGGCCAGTCCGACCCCGAAGGAAGTTCACGACCAGATCGGAGACGATGTCAGGCACGACGTGGTGTGCGGCGTGCTGCTGGTCTTCGATGACGGATACGCGTGCATCCCGCAGCGTGGCGGCGACGGCCTCGCTCTCGACCAGCAGGTCGTGGGGGCTGTGCCCGCCGACGAGCAGGAGCGTCGGTGTGGTGATCTCAACGGCTTGCTTGGGATCGAAGATCGCCGTGTGCTCCGCGCGCGCTTCCCGCGGGATGGTGTGAACGGCGGCGACACGGTTGGCCCAGGCGGGAGCGGCACGAAACGTCGCAAGTTCGTCGTCGGACAGGTCTACGACCTCACGCATGAACAGCTCGAGAAGCGCGTCGCGAGCGTCGTCGGCCAGCAGCTCCTCGAAGCGCTTGATGAGCACGGGGGGCACGGCGTAGGTGCCGGCGCCGGCCGCAGGCCAGCCCTCGTAGAGCACGAGCCCGCCGATGCTGGGAGTGAGTGCTGCCGCCCCGAAGGCGCACAGTCCGCCAAAGGAATGCCCGAAGACGGCAACGGGTGAGCCGGATGCCTCCGCCACGGTCTGGGTGACGGCCGCTACGTCCTCGAACTCCCGCTCCAGCGCGTACGCGGCCGCGTCGTGGCTGGCGCCCCGCCCTCGCCGATCCATGGCATGGACCGTCACGTGGGGTCGCAGGTGGG
>SKPY01000506.1 GCA_007119305.1 Nitriliruptorales bacterium | reverse complement strand
CGGCAGGACCGGGACGACGAGCCCGAACCCGAGCGCCACGACGAGGGCGACCCCGAGCGCCACGAGGTAGGCCGGCTCGCGCAGGGGCGAGGCGGCTTCCGACGTGGCGGGGTCCTGCTCGTAGGGCTCGGCCAAGGCGGCGTGACTCCATCACGGGGGCGGGGAGGGTGGCCGGCGCGGGTGGCACCAGCCGGCAATACTACGCGTCCCCGGCCCACGACCGATCGGGCACGGGCGTGCCCTGCGCCAGCGCCAGCGCGCGGCTACGGTCGGGGTAGTTCTCCCGCATGGAAGGTTGTTCGAATGCCCACCCGCATCCTCGCCTTGCTCGCCGTGCTCGTCCTGGCCCTCGCGGCTTGCGCGGACGACGACGCGACCGAGGCCCCCGACGAGACCCTCGACGACGCCGCGGAGCTCGACCTCGAAGGCGAGCCGGCGCCCGACGTCGATCTCGACGACGACACGGCTGCGACCGTGAACGGCACTGAGATCGCGGCCAGCACCGTGGACGACCGCGTCGACTCGGCGATCGAGGCCGACGAGGAGCTCGCCACCCACCTCGAGGGCGAGGAGGGCGAGCAGCTGCTCGACATGTTCCGGGCGCAGACCCTCACGGTCCTCGTGCAGACGCAGATCATCTTCGACGGCGCCGAGGAGCTCGGCGTCGAGCCCTCCGAGGAGGACGTCGAGGAGGCGCGCGAGGAGCTCGTGGCCGAGCTCGGCGGCGAGGACGAGTTCGCCGAGGCGATCGAGGCCTCAGGCATGAGCCAGGCGGCGCTCGACGACCAGCTGCGAGGCATCGCGGCGCTGCACGCGATCGGCGAGCGGCTGCTCGCCGAGGGCGCGGCGGACGAGCTGCCGGAGCAGCCCGAAGGCGCGCCGGAGCAGCAGCCCGAGGACCTCGTGGTCCAGCAGTGGCTCGGCGAGCGTGTCGCCCAGGCCGACGTCGTGGTGCACCCCTCCTACGGCCAGTGGGACCCCCAGTCCGGTCAGGTCATGCCTGCGGGCGGGCCGATGATGCCGGCGCCGGAGGAGGGCGAGGAGCTCGAGCTCGACGAGTAGCGCGTGCCAGCTAGCGCCGGCGGCGCGTGCCCTGTTCTGCGCGCGCGACGCCGAGACGGCTCAGCGCGTTGTCGGCGAGCACCTTGCCGCCGGTCTGGCAGGTCGCGCAGTAGTTGACGGTGTAGTCGCGGTACTCGACGGCGCGCACGACGTCTGCGCAGACCGGGCATGCCTCGCCGGTGCGGCCGTGGACCTGCGCGGGCCGGTCGGCGGCCTTGCCCATGTCGTCACGTGCCTGCTCGGCGGCCAGTCCCTCGTGGATGCAGGTGCGCAGCGCGTCCACCAGGCGGGACGCGTCGGCGCTGAGCGTCTGCGTCCGGGCGAACGGCGACAGTCCCGCGCGGTGGCAGACCTCGTTCGCCAGCCGGCGCCCGACGCCGGCGAGGATCGTCTGGTCGCGCAGGAAGCCGTGCAGGCGCATCGGGTGCTGGGCGAGCAGCGCGGCAAGAGCCTGGGTGTCGACGGTGTCCGCGTCGGGGCCGAGCACAGCGAGCGGCGGCTGGTCGTCCGGGTCTCCCCCAACCACCCAGACGCCAGCCCGCCGCTCGGTGCCCCCCTCGGTGAGTATGAGCGACGGGTGTGATGTGAAGGCCCAGCGGGCTGCGCCGCCGCGGGGCCGCTGGGCCCGGCCGGTGTCGGTCCGCAGCCGTCCGCCCTGCATGAGGTGGACCACGTGCGTGAGGTCACCGAAGCCGAGCAGCAGGTACTTGCCGCGGTAGCTGATCCGCTCGAGCGCGCGCCCCACCGCCGCGTCCGGTGCGGGGTCGACGGTCTTCAGCGCGGTGAACGACAGCGGTTCGAAGCGCGCGAGCACGGCACCGGCGTGGCTGGCGTGCAGACGCGTGGCGTGAGCGGCGACCTCAGGCAGCTCTGGCACCGTCGTCCTCTCCCCTCGTCGCACCAGTCGTTCTACAATCGGGTCTGGTTTCCCATCATCCCCCACGGAGGACTTCCTTGTGAGCGAGACTGTCTGGCTGTCCCAAGCCGCCTACGACCGACTCAAGGCGGAGCTGCACGAGCTGAAGACCGAGGGTCGCGCGCGCGCGTCCGCGTCGATCGAGGCCGCCCGCGCCCACGGCGATCTCCGCGAGAACGCCGAGTACGACGCGGCCAAGGAGGAGCAGGGCCAGATGGAGGCCCGCATCCGCCAGCTCGAGGACATGCTCGCCAACGCCCGGGTGGGCGACGCGCCGAGCGGTGACGTGGTCCAGGCGGGCATGGTCGTCACGACCGTGGACGAGGACGGCGACGAGCTCACCTTCCTCGTCGGCAGCCGCGAGGACCGGGTGGACGGCATGTCCATCGTGAGCGCTCAGTCCCCGCTGGGTCAGGCGCTCGTGGGGACCGCGGTCGGCGACACGGTGCACTACCAGGCGCCCGCCGGCACCTTCAAGGTCACGGTCACGCAGGCCCGCCCGCTCGAGACCTGACCGGCTGCCCGCCGCCGCGGGCCTGCGCGCGGCTTTGCAGCGCGTCGCGCCGTCCGCCTGCGCGGTCCTGCGCGCGCCCTCACAGCGGGTCGCGCACGACGGGGCACGACATGCAGCGCGGCCCGCCGCGACCGCGCGGCAGCTCCTGCGAGGTGATCGTGCGGACCTCGATGCCGGCTTCCTCGAGGCGCCGGTTCGTGTCCACGTTGCGCTCGTAGGCCACGACCACCCCGGGGCGCAGCGCCAGCGTGTTGTTGCCGTCATCCCACTGCTCGCGGTCCGCGGCGACCTCGTCCTCGCCGGTGTCGATGACCCGCAGCGTGTCGACACCGAGCCCCCGGCCGAGGGCTGCGAGGAGGTCAGCCTCTTCACGGACCAGCATGCGGCCCTTCGACCCCGGCTCGATCCGGTACGCCTGGCAGCGGTCCCGCACCCGCGGCCACAGCACGACCGCGTCGCGGTCGACGACGGTCAGCACGGTGTCCAGGTGCATGGTCTCGCGCGTCTTCGGCAGGTCGATCGCGAGCATCCAGCGGCAGACGCCGGCCTCGAACAGCGTGGCGGCGAGGTTCTCAGCCGCGATCGGGTGCGTGCGCTGGGACAGCCCCACGGCCACGCAGTCCGGCGACAGCACGAGGACGTCGCCGCCTTCGAGCGTGGCCGGGAAGTACGTGCGGTCCTCCCGGCCGTACCAGGCAGCACGGCTGTGCAGGGCGAACTCGGGATGGTGGTGGTAGACCGCCTGCCACAGCTGCCGCTCCTCGCGCCGCGCTTGCATGCGCATCGGCGACAGGATGACCCCGCCGCCGATCCACGCGGTCGGGTCGCGGGTGAAGACGGCGTTGGGCAGCGGCGGCAGCAGGAAGGCGGAGGCCCCGAGCACGCCGCCGACGAAGCCGTCCCCGGCGCCGGGCACCTCGGCGACCGTGAGCCCGCCGATCAGGTGAATGGCCAGCGCGCTCGCCGGGAGGTCGGCGAGGTGGTCCCGCACCCGGTCGACGAGCTCCACCCCGCAGGTGTCGGCCGTCACGATCCGGCCGAGCAGCTCTTCACGCATCCCCGCGTCGGCGAGCGTGTCCGCCAGCAGGTCGGCGAACAGGCGTACCTGCACACCCTCCGCCTCCAGCAGCCGGGCGAAGCCGTCGTGCTCGTCCTGGGCGCGCGCCACCCAGAGGAGCTCGTCGAACAGCAGCTCCTCTTTGTTCGCCGGCGTGAGCCGGCGCAGCTCGAGCCCGGGCCGGTGCAGGATCACCTCACGCAGGCGCCCGACTTCCGAGGCAACGTGCGGCCGGCGGGCCACGGGATCACCCATGTGGCGCAGCGTAGCGGCCGTTCGTCCCAACGCGCCGGGTCTTTCGCCCCCGGCGCGGCTGCGCCCGCGCCTGCAACCTGGCATGAGCCAACCAGCGAGGTGAGTGATGCGCGTGCGCACCGGGCAGCGGATCCACCGGCTGCTCACCGTTCTCGCCGCCGTGCTCGCCGTCGCCCTCACGCCGGCCGCCATCGCGCATGCCGCCGCTGCGGCCGAAGCTGACGCCCTTCAACCCGCGCTCGCCGCCGCCCAGCCCGACCTCGCCGCCGCCGACGACCCGGTGGTCGTCGAGTACTTCTACGGCGAGGAGTGCCCGTACTGCCACATGCTCGAACCGCGCCTGGCCGAGCTCGCCGATGACCACCCCGGCATCCACCTCGAGGCCTACGAGGTGTGGCACGACGCCGACAACCGCCAACGCTTCGTCGCGGTCGCCGAGGCGCACGGCGTCGAGGCGCAGGGAGTGCCGGCGACGTTCGCGCTCGGGCGGGTGTGGGTGGGCTTCAGCGAAGAGCTGTGGGCGGAGATGGAGGCCGTGCTCGTCGCCGCGGGCGACGCGGCCGTCGCGGAGGCCGGCCCCACGCAGCCGCCTGCGGACACCCCGGAGGCGGAACCGTCCGACGCCCTCGAGCTGCCGTTCATCGGGGCCGTCGACCCCGCGGAGGCCTCGCTGCTCGGCTCCACCGCGCTCATCGCGTTCGTGGACGGGTT
The DNA here is from genome assembly GCA_007119305.1 of Nitriliruptorales bacterium. Lineage (GTDB taxonomy): Bacteria > Actinomycetota > Nitriliruptoria > Euzebyales > Egibacteraceae > SKPY01. The sequence goes on along the minus strand of SKPY01000506.1, from coordinate 7,467 downwards.
CAACCCGTGCTCGCTGTGGGTGCTGACGGTGCTGCTCGCGATGACGCTGCATGCCCGGTCACGGCGGCGGCTGCTGCTCGTCGGCGGCACGTTCCTGCTCGTGACCGCCGCGCTGTACGGCGTGTTCATCGCCGGCCTGTTCACCGTGCTGTCCTACGTCGCCTACCTCGGCTGGATCCAGCTCGTGGTGGCCGCGATCGCGCTGGTCTTCGCCCTCGTGGCCATCAAGGACTTCTTCTGGTTCAAGCGCGGTGTCTCCCTGTCCATCCCCGAGTGGGCGAAGCCGCGCATCTACCGGGGCAGCCGCTCGCTCGCGGTCGGCGAGCGCTCTCCTGCCGCGCTCGTGGGTGGCACGGCCGTGCTGGCCCTCGGGGTGGGGCTCGTGGAGCTGCCGTGCACGGCGGGCTTCCCGCTGCTGTGGAGCAGCGCGCTCGCGGCGCAGGGGGTCGAGGGGACGGCGTTCCTCGGGCTGCTCGGCGTCTACCTCGGCGTGTACCTGCTCGACGAGATCGCGGTGGTCGTCGCCGTGGTCGCCACGATGCGCATCGGCAAGTTCCAGGAGCGCCACGGCCGCCTGCTCAAGCTCATCGGCGGCAGCCTGATGCTCGCGCTCGCGGCGACGATCCTGTTCCGGCCCGAGGTGATGAGCGACCTCGGCGGCACGCTCGTCGTGTTCGCGGCCGCGCTGGTCCTGTCGACCGTCCTCTACCTGATCGAGCGGCTCGTGCGGCGCCGGCGCGGCCCCGATCCCGCTGACACCCCCATCGCGCAGTCCCGCCGCCGGGAACCCGTCGCCTGACGGTGACGACGTCGCCCCGCGGGCGGGCAGCGGCGGCGTCCCCCCGGGGGCCGGCAGCGGCTCGTCGCCCCCCGCCGGCAGCGACTCGTCGCCGCCGCGGACATGGCTGCCGGGCACGGGTGCGTTGACGCGCGGGTTCAGGCGTGGCACGTTGTGACCACCTGGTCATATGACCGGGTGGTCATCCCCCGTCCCGAGGCGCTACCCCATGCCGAGACCGACGTGGTTCAACCTTCCCGCCGACAAGCGGGGCCGCGTGGTCGACGCGGCCATGCGCGAGTTCGGTGCGCACGGGTTCTCCGGTGGCAGCCTGAACGCCATCGCCGGTGCTGCGGGGGTGGCCAAGGGGTCGCTGTTCCAGTACTTCGACGACAAGCTCGCGCTGTTCGCCTACGTCTGCGACGTGTGCTCCACGCGCATCCGCGACGCGATGCTCGCGCGCATGGAACAGCGCGACACCGGCCAGCCGCTGTTCGACCTCCTGCGCGTGCTGACCGTCGACTGGATCGACTACTTCCGCGCCCACCCGGTGGAGCGCGGCGTCACCTTCGCGACGAACTTCGAGATGGACCCGGCAGTGCGCGCCACGGTGCGCCGGGTGGTCAACCGCCACTACCGCGACGTGCTCGACCCGCTGCTCAAGTCCGCGCGGGATCGTGGCGAGCTCCGCGACGACGTCGACCTCGACCACCTGCTCGCCCTGCTCATCCTGCTGCTGCCCCATCTCGCGCTCGCCCCCCACGCACCCGAGCTCGATCCCGTCCTCGAGCTGCACGGTGCCACGCCCGACGAGGCGGCTGACCGCGCCGGCAGCTTGCTCGCCGCCCTCGAGCGGGCGTTCGCGCCGCACGGAGGTACCCCATGAGCACCAGCACCCACGTCGTCGACCGGTCCGACGTCTACTGCGTGGTCGGGGCGGGCAGCTCCGGGCTCGCAGCAGCGAAGAACCTGCGCGAGCACGGCTTCGCAGTCGAGGTCTTCGAGCGCGAGGACGACGTCGGCGGCAACTGGAACTGGCAGGCCGAGCACGCGCGCATCTACTCCTCGGTGCACACGATCTCGTCGAAGCCGTTCACGCAGTTCCCCGACTTCCCGCTACCCGACGGCTGCGCCGACTACCCGCACCACTCCGACCTGCACCGCTACTTCCAGGCCTACGCGCGCCACTTCGGGCTCCACGAGGTGATCGAGCTCGCCACCGAGGTCGTGCGGATCGTGCCGTTCGAGGACGGCAAGGCGTGGGACGTCACGATCCGGCGCCGCGCCACCGGGGCGACGCAGACCCGCCGCTTCGCCGGCGTCGTCATCGCCAACGGCCACAACTGGTACCCGAAGCAGCCCAACTACCCCGGCACGTTCGACGGCGAGGTGCTCCACTCGGCGGACTACAAGGACCCCGAGGTCCTGCGCGGCAAGCGCGTGCTGGTCGTCGGCGCCGGCAACACCGGCTGCGACCTCGCGGTCGAGGCAGCCCAGCACGCCGAGGCGACCTTCCACTCGACCCGCCGCGGCTACTGGTATGCGCAGAAGTACACCTTCGGCCGGCCCAGCGATCAGGTCTACGACCTCATGCTCGCCCTGCGCATCCCCAAGCGGGCGCTGCAGTGGCTGCTCGAGACGACGCTCAAGCTCACCGTCGGCGACATCACCCGGCTGGGGCTGAAGGCGCCTGACCACCGGATGCTCGAGACCCACCCGATCGTGAACTCACAGCTGGTCTACTACGTGGGGCACGGCGCGATCACCCCGAAGGACGACGTCGCACGCCTCGACGGTCACGAGGTCGTCTTCAGCGACGGCTCGCGCGAGCAGGTCGATCTCATCGTGTTCTGCACCGGCTACCTCCTGCGGCTGCCGTTCATCGACCAGGCCCACCTCAGCTGGCACGGCGACAGGCCGCGGCTGTACCGCAACGTCTTCCACCCCGAGCACGACAACCTGTTCATGTGCGGGCTCGTCCAGCCCGACAGCGGACAGTTCAAGATCGTGCACTGGCAGGCGGTGGCGATCGCGAAGCAGCTCGAGGCACTGCGCGACGGCGCGGCGAGCCTCGCGGCCTTCCGCCACCGGCGCGCCGAGCATGCAGGCGCGCACCTCGGCGGCGGCGTGCGCTACAAGGATTCCTCCCGCCACTACTTCGAGATCAACCACTTCGACTACCTGCGCGGGCTCGAGGACGACATCGCGCTGCTGGAGGCGCGCTGATGCCGATTCGCTCCACCCGCGCCGGCACACGGACGAAGGTGATCGAGCCGCTCGAGTGGGCCTTCCCCCCGCAGCCGCTCCCGCAGCGCGAGGTCATCGAGCGGCACCCGGCCGGCGGGCCGGCCGGCGACCGGCCACCGCTGCTGTTCGTCCACGGCCACTCGCACGCGGCGTGGTGCTGGGACGAGCACTGGCTGCCCGCGCTCGCCGAGCGCGGCTGGTCGGGCTACGCGCTCAGCCTCCGCGGCCACGGTGCGAGCGCAGGCTCGGAGGGCCTGCACCGCTGGACGCTGCGCGACTACGAGCACGACGTGCTCCAGACGATCACGGCCCTGCCCGCTCCCCCGGTGCTCGTCGGCCACTCCATGGGGGGCCTCGTCGTCCAGCGGGTGCTCGAGCGCTACCTCGCCGCGCCGGCAGCGGTGCTCGTGGCACCCACCGGCGACCGCCACGGGTTCGGGGTCGTCGCCAACCTCGTCCGTCGCCGACCCGTCCGGCTCGCGCAGGCCGCCGCCATGCGCCCGCTGCGCCTCGACGCCCACGACCTGTTCGCCGGACTCGACGAGGCGGCTGGCGCCTCGTACGCCGCCCGCCTCACCCCCGAGGCACCGCGGGCGCAGCTGCAGCTCGGCCTGCCGCGGCGCGCGTACACGGCGGCGTGCCCGGTGCTCGTGCTCGGCGGGGGTGCTGACACGCTCGTGCCGGCCAGCGATCTCGTGCGCTCGGCGCGCCGCTACGGCACGCGGGCGCACCTGTTCGCCGGCATGGGCCACGACCTGATGCTCGACGCCGGCTGGCAGGCGCCGCTCGCGCTCCTGCTCGACTGGCTCGAGGACGTCCTCGCACCGGCCGAGGGGCGCGGTACCTTGTAGCCTGCCAGTGCCGTGGTCGAGTTGGTGGAAGGAAACCCTGGTTTGACCGGCTTCATCGTCATCGGGGCGGTGGGGCTCGCGGTCGTGCTCGTCTCACTGGTCCTCGGCGAGGTCTTCGAGGGGATCTTCGACGCGTTCGACCTCGACTTCGGCGGGGGCATCTTCTCCGGGCCGGTGCTCGGCTCGTTCCTCGCGGCGTTCGGCTTCGGGGCGGCGCTCATCATGTTCGCCACGGGGGCGGGAGCGACGCTCGGCGCGCTCGGCGGCCTCGCCAGCGGCGGGGTCGTGGGCGGCATCGCCCTCGCGATCATGCGCACGCTCATCAACATGCCCACCGACGAGACGGTGACGACGACCTCGCTGGAGGGCACCCCCGGGACGGTCATCACCCGCATCCCCCCGCAAGGCTACGGGGAGGTCACGATCCGCCACCACGGCAAGCTGCACAAGTACAACGCACGCGCAGAGGAGGAGCTGCCCGCGGGCACCCAGGTCGAGGTCACGGTCGTGCTGTCGTCGTCCTCGGTCATGGTCAAGCGGGCCGAGGACGCCTGACCACGAGGGTCGGGGCGCACCGCGCACCACCACCCCACCGCCCTCGGAAGACGGCGACCGGCACCGGCCACCGCGCAGAAAGGATGCACCGGCATGCTCGACTTCGTCTTCCAGGCGCCGCTGATCACCGCGATCATCGGCGCGGTCATCCTGCTGATCCTCGTCGCCTACCTCATCGTGAAGCGGATCAAGGTGGCGGGCCCGAACGAGGCGTACATCATCACCGGGCGCAAGGGCGCGCCGGTGAAGAACCCCGAGACCGGTGAGGTCTCCCACGACATGAGCGGCCAGAAGGTCGTCATGGGCGCGAGCGTCTTCGTGCTGCCGTTCGTGCAGAAGCTGCACATCATGGACCTGTCGAGCAGGCGGATCTCGATCTCGATCCGCGGTGCGGTGTCCACCCAGGGCATCAAGGCCGACCTCGACGGTGTCGCGATCGTGAAGGTCGGCGGCAACGAGGACGCGATCCGAGCGGCCGCCCAGCGCTTCCTGACACAGCAGCGGGAAGTCGAGACCTTCACCCAGGAGGTCCTCGCCGGCAGCTTGCGCGCGATCGTCGGACGCCTGACCGTCGAGGAGATCATCAAGGACCGCGCCGCGTTCGCGTCCGCCGTCGCCGAGGAGGCGGAGACGTCGCTCACCAACCAGGGGCTCACCCTCGACACCTTCCAGCTCCAAGACATCCAGGCCGAGGGCGAGTACCTGACCGACCTCGGGCGCCCCGAGGCTGCCCGCGTCGAGCAGGACGCGAAGATCGCCGAGGCCCGCGCCCGCCAGGCCGCCGAGGAGGAGCGGCTGCGCGCCGAAGAGGCCATCGCGGTGCAGAACCGCCAGCTCGCGCTGAAGCAGGCCGAGATCAAGGCCGAGACCGACGAGGCGGACGCCCAGGCCGCCGCCGCCGGCCCGCTGCGGGAGGCGGCCCGCAACCAGGAGGTCATCGCCGAGCAGGAGCGCGTCGCCGAGCGCGAGGCGTCGCTGCGGGACCGCCAGCTTGACGCCGAGGTGCGCAAGCCGGCCGACGCGGAGCGCTACCGCGTCGAGCAGGAGGCCGAGGGCCGGAAGAACTCGGCGATCTTCGATGCCGAGGCGGAGAAGGCCCGCCGGGCCCGCATGGCGGAGGCGGTGGAGCTCGAGGGCAACGCCGAGGCCGCGGCGATCCGGGCGAAGGGTGAGGCCGAGGCTGAGGCGCGCGAGAAGAACGCCGAGGCGTTCCGGCTCTACGGCGATGCCGCGACGCTCGACCTGCTCACGGGGATCCTGCCCGACGTCGTGCGCGGCGCATCCGAGCCGATCTCCGCGATCGAGAAGATGACGGTGATCTCAACCGACGGCGCCTCGCAGCTCGCGAAGACCGTGGCGAGCAACCTCGAGCAGGGACTCGAGATCGGCAAGGACCTCACCGGCGTGGACCTGCGTGCGCTGTTCGCCCGCCTGGGCGAGCGCGGCGACGGCGAGACCGTGCCGGCGGCGCGGGAGGGCGATGACGCCTAGCGGGCACCCCGCCGGCAGCGACCATCCGCCCCCGCGGCGCGACGGGGCTGTCCCCCCGCGCGACGACACCGACCAGCTGCCCGTCGTGGAGGTTGCCGGACCCGGGCCTGACACGACCGCCGGCAGCCCCGGCAGGACCGCGGCAGTCGGGGGGGTCGTGCTCGTGGTGCTGGTGGTGCTCGTCGCCGGCCTGCTGGTCGCCAACGCCGCGATCGGGCGTAACGTCGAGCAGCTCGCTGCCGACCACGCCGAGGAGGCGGTCGGCGTGCCGGTCGACGTGCGCTTGTCGGGCTGGCCGGTCGGGCTGCGCCTGCTCACCGGCCAGCCGGTCGACGTGCGGATCGAGGCCCGCGACGTGCCGCTGCCCGACACCGCTGCCGTCATCGACCGCTTCGAGCTCGAGCTCGACGAGGTGCCGGTCGACCGCGACCTGCTCGAACGGCCCGAGCCCGAGCTGCACGCCGCGGAAGGCCGCTTCTTCGTCGAGCTGGGAGACGACGCGGTGCAGCAGCTCGTCGGTCCGATCGGGCGCATCCCGCTCGTGGACATCGAGCTGCGCAGCGGCGTGGCCCGGCTCAGCGTCGCGCGCTTCGCCGTGATCGACGCGACGGCGGAGGTCGAGGACGGCGAGATCGTCTTCCGACCCACCGCGCCGATCGGCGGGTTCGCCCAGGTCGAGCTGCGCATCGATGAGCTGCCGTTCGGCTTCCGCGCCGACGACGTCGAGATCCGCCGTGGCGTCCTGCGCCTGAGCGGCTCCGCGACTGACGTGCGCCTCGCCGCGCCGCCCGGGTGAGGTGCCGGCACTGCTGGGCCCTACGTCGCCTCTCCCGCGCAGCGCAGGCACGCCGCTGGGGCACGCGGCGGACGAGCAGGGGTGAGGTGACGAGCGCTACGGACGATCTGGCATGCTGGCGTGCGACGCGATCGCGCTGGAGTAGGCTCGCGCCGTGATGAAGCACGCCACCGCCGTGGGTCATCTGCGCAGGCTGGTCGAGGCGCTCGGCGACGAGGCCGGGTTCGCGCGTTCGCTCGACGCCCAGCCGCCGGTGCTCGCTGCCTACGCGTTCGGGGCCGTGCTCGACGGCCCGGACCGGCTCGAGCGCACCGAGGTCGCGCTCGTCGTGGAGCGGCCGGCGCGTGACCTGCCGTGGGGCAGCGACCCGCCTGAGGTGCTCGCCATGCTCGAACGCCACGGGCTCGCCAAGCTGCCGCTGTGGTGGGCATGCCGCCCCTCCGACGTGCCCGTGGCCAACCAGCGCATCGTGCGTCCGCTGCGTATCTGGTCCGTTGACGGGCCTGACGACGAGGCGCTGGACGCCATCGCCGCGCGACGGGCCGAGCCGCTGCGACCACCGGCCCCCGACGAAGCCGAGCTCGCCCAGCAGCTGGAGCGCGAGGCAGCGCTTGTCCTGGCCGCGCTCGACGAGCTCGTGCACGGGTTCCATGGCGATCCCCGCACGGTCGCCGTCGAGGTGTTCGACCTCGCCTGGGGCTACACCGACCTGCGGCGCGGCCTCGCGGTGCTGCGCGGCGAGCAGCCGG
>SKPY01000008.1 GCA_007119305.1 Nitriliruptorales bacterium | reverse complement strand
TGCAGCGCCGGCGCGGCAATCTCGGGTGGGGGCGGGCGCAGGGGGGGTTGCGGTGGGGAGGATGCAGCGCGGGCCCGGCAACTTCGGGTGGGGGCGGGCGCAGGGGGGGTTGCGGTGGGGAGGATGCCGCGCGGGCGCCGCAAGCTCGGGCTCAACCGCTGGGCGGCTCGGTGAACTCGCGCAACTCGAAGTGCATGCCGTCGGGGGTGCGCCAGTCGCCGCCCCAGCCGAACCCGTGCCGGTCGAACACCTCCACGATGCGATTGTCGAGCTGCGGGGGGCTGCCGTAGGGGTTGGTGTCGACGTTCACGTCGAAGGCGATGCCCCAGGCGTGCATCGACAACGGACGGGTCTCGTTGAAGCCGATGTGGCGGGGCACCCAGCAGCCGCCGAAGTCGTCGGGGTCGAGCAGATGGTCGAGCTCCAGCTCGACGATCTCTTCGAGCGCCGCACGCAGCTGCGGGATGATCAGGCGGTGGCACCGCACCGTGCCGAGCACTGGCACGGACGTCTCCACGATGTTGCGCTGGAGCCAGGCGGGGTCGATGTCGAGCTGGCCTTCGCCCGGGTGGCGGAAGGTGAAGGGTTCGAACGCCTCGACGACCTCGGGCGCACCGCCGACGAGCTCGGCGCGGTAGGGGGCGTCCGCGTCGACGACGCTGATGTCGCCCACGCCCGCCGCTTCGAGCCGCCCCCTGACCTGGTCGAGCTCCCCCAGCCGGTCGAGGCCGACGAGGAGGCCTGCTGTGATGTCGACGTCGAAGTCGGACGCCGCCGCCGGCCGCAGGAGCACGTCGGCCACGTCCGCGTGGCCGAAGGAAGCCACTCCGGCAACCCTTGCTCGGCGGCCGGACGCACCGATCTCAACCGTGTCGCCGGCGCGGATGCTGAGGTGGTGCGCAGCCTCGAAGCTCACGATCGCCTCGTCGGCCCCGAGCGCAGCCCACAGCGTCTCGCTGCGGGCCGTCACCCCCGGGGTGAAGACCCGGAAGCCGCGGGGGTCCACGAACCCGACCCGCATCTGCCTCGCCTCGGCCCTGCCCTCGACCGGAAGCTCCGCGACCCGGAAGTCGGTCGCCCAATGCACGCCTGGCGTCGCCATCGTCGTCGCCAGCGCGTCCGGTGCCGGCGCGTCGATGCGCAGGCGGGGGTTGCGGATCCGCTGTTCGGCCCGGACCGCCGCGTCGTCGTCGGCGAGCCGGGGCGGGCGGGGCGCCGTCGTCAGGGTGCGCAACGACGCCTGCGCGTCGCGGTCCGGACCACCCCGGCCCATGAGGGCGTCGAGTGGTGCCCGCAGGCCGCGCCCCGGCTGCTCCGCCGTGCTCCCCTGAGCGGACTCGTCGCCGGTGGCGCTCACGCTCCGCAGCGCAAGGGCAGGAACGAGCGCCACCACCACGATGATCAGCGCCGAGACGGCAGCCTGCCACGAAGACAAACGCACACCCCCCGTGTGATCACAGTCGACGAGCGCACCCGTGAGCACTCGCCCGTGAGGCGCCGGACGCGGTAAGCATAGCGCGGGACCGGGGGCGCTCCCCGGCCGCGGCCCCGTCCGGAAGCACACGATCTGCCGGTCCGCTCCGGAGCGCGCAGCGACAAGCGGGGTGCGGAGCCCCCCCGCGCGGCTGAGCCCTGGCGCAATCCGCGCGGCCGTGTCAGCATGCGCTTCCCTTCTGCGGTCAACGGCGACGGCACGCTCCGCAGGTCGCCGGCTGCGGCACGACGCGAGCGAAAGGCAGGCACATGGCGGTGCACGAGATCCGCATCGACCACTCCGTACCCCTGGCCGGAGAGCCGGACAAGGGCCACAACCGCTGGCATCCCGACATCCCGCCGGTCGTCCGCTGCGCGCCCGGCGACGAAGTGGTCATGGAGACCCGCGACGCCATCGACCTGCAGATCAGCCCCGACTCCACCAGCGCGGAGCTCGCTGCGGTCAACCTCAACCGGGTGCATCCGCTGACGGGGCCGGTCTACGTCGAGGGCGCCGAGCCCGGAGACCTGCTCGTCATCGAGATCCTCGAGGTCGCCGCCCCGCAGTTCGGCTTCACCGCCCAGATCCCCGGGTTCGGGTTCCTGCGTGACGACTTCCCGGAGCCCTTCCTCGTGCGCTGGCAGCTCGCAGACGGCTGGGCCACGTCCGACGACCTGCCCGGTGTGCGCATCCCGGGCGCGCCGTTCATGGGCACGATCGGCGTGGCGCCCTCCCGCGAGCTCCTGGGCCGGATCGCCGAGCGCGAGCAGGACCTCATCGCACGGGGCGGCGTGGCGCTGCCGCCCGAGGCGGCCGACGCGGTACCGGCAGACCCGGCGATCGCCGGCGAGGCCCTGCGGACCGTCCCGCCCCGCGAGAACGGCGGCAACGTGGACATCAAGCAGCTCGCGGCCGGCACGCGCCTCTTCATGCCGGTGTGGACCCCCGGGGCGCTGTTCTCCGCAGGGGACGCGCACTTCGCCCAGGGCGACTGCGAGACCTGCGGCACCGCCATCGAGATGAGCGCCACCCTGCGCGCGCGCTTCGACCTGCGCAAGCAGCTGGCGGCCGAGCGCGACATCCGGGACGTGCAGTTCGAACGCGACGACTACAGCGTCCCGCCGGAGTACGCGGCGCCGCGGCGCTTCTTCGCCACGACCGGCATCTCCGTGGACCCTGACGGGCGCAACTACAGCGAGGATCTCACCGTCGCGGCCCGCAACGCGCTGCGCAACATGATCAGCCACCTCGAGGCCGAGTACGGCTACACCCGCCAGCAGGCCTACGCGCTGTGCAGCGTCGCGGTGGACTTGAAGGTCAGCGAGGTCGTGGACGTGCCGAACTTCGTCGTGTCGGCGTTCCTGCCCCTCGACCTCTTCGACTGATGCCGCCGGCCGCGTCGACGAGGTCGTGCACGAGCGGCAGCGCGGCGTTCGGCGTCCAGGCCGCTCGAAGGGCGCGGGCCGGCGCCTTATGCTCGCCTTGCCGTTGGTGCCCGACGCATGGGGCGACCGCCACCGGCGCATCGAAAGGTTTGCACCCGACCCGGGGGTGACATGCTGACATGATGGGCCAGCATGAGGCGGTGGTCTCACGAACGCTGCCACCGGAGCCGCGCAGTGCAGCGCGTGCCCGCAGGTTCGTCGCGGACCTACTGGAGCAATGGCACGAAGACCACGCCGCCGAGGTCGTGTCGCTGCTCGTGAGCGAGCTCGTCACGAATGCCGTGCTGCACGCCGGCTCAGCCGTGCAGGTGGTGGCGAGACGCCAAACGGGGCGCCTGCGCATCGAGGTCG
>SKPY01000335.1 GCA_007119305.1 Nitriliruptorales bacterium | reverse complement strand
GCGCCGACGAACCCCTCGGGGTAGCCGCGCTCGTGCTGTCCGGGTTCCTGCGGGTCGTGACCCACCCCCGCGTCTTCGTGGACCCGACCCCGAGCGCGCAGGCGTTCGCGTTCGTCGACGCGGTTCGCGCAGGACCGAACGTGGTCGAGCTCGCTCCCGGCCCGCGCCACTGGGGGCTCTTCACCAGGCTGTGCCGCGACACCGACGCGCGCGGCAACCGCGTACCCGACGCCTATCTCGCCGCGCTCGCCATCGAGCACGGCGCCACCTGGTGGTCCGCCGATCGTGGCTTCTCGCGCTTCCCCGACCTGCGGTGGCGCCACCCCCTCGACGCCTAGGCGGCAAGGGCCGTTGCTCCTGCGCTGCAGCCCTTCCGCAGCCGGGCGCCCCGGAACCGGACAAAGCCCCCACCCACACCGACATCCGAACTGCCTGACGACGCCAGCGGGCGGCCGGGCGGGCGGGGTCGACCGACAGGTACGTGCCGGTGACCGGGTCGCGGTCGCGCGCGCAGGTGCCCGGCCCGGTGGCGTCCCCGGGCTCGCCGGTCTGATGAAGCATCTCCGGCGCGCTGGCGGTGCCGGGCGAGGTCAGCGGTCGCCGCGGGTGTCGCGTCGCCGGTGCTCCTCGAGCAGGCGGCGGAGGGTCGGCAACGCGGCCCGATCCTTCTCGCGTCCGGCGGCCTCCTTGGAGCGGATCACGTCCGCGAGTGCGGCGACAGGGACAGCGACGCCGGCGATGTCGAACTGCGCTGCGTCGACCGCGAGATCGTCGTAGCCGCGGGTCCCGGCCGGCACGAAGGTGATGTCGAGCCGCCCGTGGTCGGTCACCAGATTCCAGACGTCTGCTCGCGCTAGCGCCTCGGCGTCGCAGTCGAATGGCAAGCCCTGCGGCTCGCCTGCGGCCCACACCCGGGCGCCCATCGCCCGCAGCGCCTCCGCAAGCCGGCGCAGGTTCGTCTCGTCTCGTGCCGGCGTGATGTCCGCGACGGCGGTGACCAGCGGCGAGCCGTGGATCGTGGCCGCGAAGGCGCCGATCAGCACGTACGCCACCCCGTGCGCTTCCAGGGTCGCAAGGATCGACAGCGGATCGAACGCCGGACCCTCAGGCGGCAGGGTCGACACGCCGGGCCTTCTGCAGCGCCTGCTGGACCCGCAGCGTCGCGAGCAACCGCTCGACACGCTGTTGCGGCGTCAGCGCCAGGTACTCGTCGAACAGGGTCACCGTCTGGTCGTCACGCGGCGTGATCGTGACGCCGAGATCGAACCCGCACGCCTCGACGGCCCGTCGCACCTTGTCGTGCGCGGGCGCCTGCACGCCGTTCTCCCAGCGGGCGACGGCGGACTGCGATGTCCCCATGCGCCTGGCCAGCTCAGCCTGCGTGCTGCCGGCGCGCCGGCGCGCCTCCCGGATGAGCGCTCCACCAGACATGGGCAGTATCATACCGTTTTCGGTATGGCCACGCTGCGGTGCGCACACGGCCTGCCCGTCGGAGAGGGTGGGCAGCCCGGCGGCGCGTTCGTAGGCCAACTCGTGCTCGGCGCCGTCGACGCTGGGCGGTCTTCCGTGCAGCGCCCGCCCTTGAGCAGGTCGGCGGGGCTGCCGGGCGTCGAAGCATGAGACGGTTGAGAGCGTGAGGAGTCGCATGGTGAGCGTGTCGCTGGTCCGCCGTCTCCTCGACGCGACCGCCTGGAGGCGACCTCGGGGGCGTACGGCCCCACGACCGGCTTCGCGCAGCGGCGCACCTGCGCGGGCACCGAGCCCTGGCGGCCCGAGCGCTCCTGGTCCGCGTGACTTGCCCGTCGAGGGCGGCGTGCTGCACACCCGCCCGGCCCGGATCGCCGGTCGCGTGCGCACCGCCGGGGTCAAGGTGTGCCGTCCCACGCTCCGCCGGAAGCAGGCAGTAGGCTGACCGGGCCGGCGCAGGTGAGGCCGACAGGAGGCGCGATGGTGACAGGCGTGGTCGACAGCTTCTCCTGGTCGGGCCGGCGCCTCGTCTACGAGACCCATGGCGAGGGGCCGCGGGTGCTCGTGTTCACCCACGGGTTGCTGCTCGACGCGGCGCTGAACCGCACGCTGGCGGTCCTGCTGGCCGAGCGCGGTCATCGGGTGGTGCTGCCCGAGCTGCTCGGCCACGGCCGCAGCGACAAGCCGGGCCACGCCTACGCCTACCGCATGGAGCTGTGGGCGGAGCAGACCGTCGCGCTCCTCGACCACCTCGGCCTCGACGAGGCCGTGATCGGCGGCGTGTCGCTCGGCGCCAACGTCGCCCTCCAGATGGCCCACGACGCGCCCGCGCGCGTGCGCGCGCTGCTGCTGGAGATGCCGGTGCTCGAGCGCGGCACGCTCGTCGGGGCGGCGGCGTTCCTGCCCCTGCTGCTCGGCCTGCGCTACCTGCCGCAGGCGTTCCGTCCGCTGTCCGGGCTCGCGCGGCGCCTGCCGGACATCGGCCAGCCGGTGGACGCGTTCCGTCACGTGCTGGCCACCGAGCCGCGCGCGCTCGCCGCGGTGCTCCACGGCCTGTTCGTGGGGCCCACCACCCCGCCGGCGCGGTTCCGCAACGGCCTGGACATCCCGACACTCGTGGTGGGCCACAGCCGTGACCTGCTCCACCCCCTGGACGACGCGCAGGCGCTGGTGCGCGAGCTCCCCAACGCCACCTTCCTGCGCGCCCGCTCGGTCGTCGAGGCCCGCACCCGGCCGCTACGGGTCGTCGACGCGCTCGACAGCTTCCTCGCCGGCGCCTGGGAGCCAGCCGCCGCGCGGGCGCAGGCGGCGGACTCGTCCGCGGCCACCAGCTGAGGGCGGTCCGCTCACCCGCAGGCGTCGACCCTGCCGGGGAGGTCGAGCGCGGCGGCGGTGCAACCCGTGTCGAAGGCGGTCAGCGCAGCCTGCAGGAGCGCCGCGGCCTTGCACCGCTCGCCGCTGGGCGGGTCCCGGCGCACGATCTCGGCACAGCGCGAGCGCGCGCCCAGCAGCACGCGGCGGTCCCCGCCGGCGAGCTGGCACAGCTCCAGCGCCGCCGATGGCGGTGACAGGCCCGGCGTGTTCGCCAGCGCGAAGGCCCGTCCGAGCAGCAGTGCGGTCAGCGCGTGCATGCTCGTCCTCCCCGGGCGTCGTCCCAGCGCCGCTCGGCGGCTGCCTGTCCGGCGAGCGGGCGCCGCGGCGGTCACTGGTGCACCCTCTCTGTAGAGGCCAGGGGTAGGGCTTGGCAGGAGGAGGTCAGTCGCCTTGGAAGGGGGAAAGGAATCACAGACCTGTAGTACCGGGGCGCGGCGTGCTGC